>CAZVPS010000026.1:0-16454 GCA_964629105.1 uncultured Anaerolineaceae bacterium | reverse complement strand
AGCCGAAGAACGTCAGGAGGCCGAGGATGACGGCCGCCGCGACGAGCCACTGGGCGGCCCGGTCGGCCAGGCGCTGGGCGGGCGCCTTCGAGTTCTGGGCGAGCTGGACGAGCTTGACGATCTGCGCCAGCGCCGTGTCCGCGCCGACCTTCGTCGCCTTGAACCGGAAGGTGCCGGTCTTGTTGATCGAGGCGCCGATGACGCTGGAACCAACCGTCTTCTCGACCGGCACGCTCTCGCCCGTGATCATCGACTCGTCGACCGATGAGCTGCCCTCGACGACGACCCCGTCGACCGGGACCTTGTCGCCGGGGCGGATCAGGACGACCTCGTCGAGCACGACGTCCGACGTCGGGATCTCCACGGGCTCGCCATTCCGGATGACGGTTGCCTTCGGTGGGGTCAGGTCGAGCAGGGCCTTGATCGCGTCGGAGGCGCCGGCCCGGGCGCGCATCTCGAGCCAGTGGCCGAAGAGCACGAACGTGAGCAGGACGACCGCCGCCTCGTAGAAGACCTCGCCCTCGAAGAGGAACGTCGCGGCGACACTGAAGAGGTAGCCGCTGCCGACCGAGAGCGCGACGAGGACCGACATGTCGAGCGTTCGGTTGCGGAGCGCCCGGTACGCGCCGACGAAGAACATCTCCCCGCTCCACGCGACGGCAGGCGTGGCGAGGAGGAAGGCCAGGACGTCCGCGTCGACCCCTAACGGGGTCCCGAGGCGGAGGTTGAAGACCTCGGTCGCCAGCGGTGAGTAGAGGAAGATCGGGATCGCCAGGATGAACGCGACGATGAAGCGGTTCCGCATGTCGCGGACCATCTCGTCCATGCTCATCCCGCCCCCGTGACCCATGCCATGGGCCATCTGGGCCATCTCGCCCGAGACCGGGCCGGCAGCAGAGGGCGCGGCGGGCATCGCCATCGCGTGGCCGGCGTGCTCGCCCGGCGGCGCGGCAGCGGGCGACGCGGTCGGGACGGCCATCGCGTGGCCGGGGTGCTCGGCGTGGGCCGCAGGCGCGAGTGCGGCGCCGTGCGGGACCGTGCTGCCCATGACGGCCGGCTGTTCATCACGGTAGAGGTGGCACGGGACGACCTCTCCGCCGCAGCTGCAACCGAACCGCTCGATGAGCGCGCGGACATCGTCCGGGCCCAGCGTGGCTTCGTCGTAGTGGACGGTCACGGACTGCGAGACAGGGTTCGCCTCTGCCTCTCGGACGCCATGCTGGCGCCGGAGGTACTCCTCGAGGGCCGAGGCGCTGCTGGCGCGCAGCAGACCAGCTGCTTCAAAGACGCCGTCGGTCACGGCTTGCTCCATTCGTGCGTGCGGGGCATCGTAGTCGGACGACGACGTACCCGTCGTAGATAGGTCGGCTTCGTGCCGATCCCCGGGCGGACCTCGGTCTGATCTTCGGTTGGACAGCTGAGAGGCCCCTGAGTGCCGCCTGAGAAGCTCGCCGACCGACTCCTGCCTCCGGGCGCACGTCCCGCGGTTCCTGCCGTGCGCTCCGTGCCGTTACGGACTTCGTCGGCACAGTCACCGGCAGCACGCCAGCGTCGGAAGTCGAGGTGGTATATGACAACGAACCGTCCGGCTCGCGCTCGCGGCAGTCGCCCTCCCGACGCTCCTCATCGGAGCCAGTCCGCTGGCCGCGGCCGAACCCCGGCATCGGTTCGGCGCGCGTGGCAGTCAGTGACGATGCCGGCGGGCGCCTACGACATCGGCGCGGCCCGCGCCGCCTGTGGCCAAGCGGAATGCTTGGTGGACGACTTGACGATTTCTTGACGCCCGCGCACATCGAGCGTTCACGTATATCACCGACGATGACTGTCGCCGGCACGTTGGCGGCAAACGCACAGGAGTGATCGGATGATGGGATACGGCTTGGGGATGGGTGTCGGGGGATGGTTCTGGATGGTCGGCGGCCTCGTGGTCCTGGTCGGCGTCGTGGTCCTCGTCGTCTGGGCGATCGGCAGCGTCAACCGGCCCGCTGATGGGCGAACCGACCCGGGCCGGCGTCCCGAACCCGTCGAGATCCTCCGGGAGCGATTCGCCCGGGGCGAGATCACCGAGGCTGAATTCGAGGAGGCGAAGCGGGCCCTCGGGTACGAGCGATGAGAGGACGGCAGGCGGGCGTCCTCGGCACCGGCCTCGTGGCGATCGGGTTCGCCATCATCGTCGTCGGATCCATCGTTGATCCCCTCGCCGGGTATGGTCCCGGCGCGGGGTACGGGCCCGGCTCGATGATGGGGCCCGGCGGGATGATGGGACCCGGCGGGATGATGGGCTGGGGGCCGGCCCCGACGGCTCCGGCGGGAACGTCCGTGCGCATGGCCGGGTCGCGGTTCGCCCCGCCGACCCTCACGATCGCCGCGGGGACGACGGTACGCTGGTTCAACGACGACAACGTGGCCCACACGGTGAGCGCGTCGGATGGCTCGTGGGACTCGGGCGATCTGCCTCCCGGCGGTACGTTCGAGCGCCGGTTCGACTCGAGCGGGACCTACGCGTATCTGTGCCGCTATCACCCCGGCATGACCGGCACGATCGTGGTCGAGGCTCCCTGACCGAAAGACGGTCTTCCGTCGCCGCGTCCGGAGCTTGGTCGCCGCTTGGGACTTCGCAGTACGGAATCGTCAGCCAGCAGTTCGTGTACATGATCCTGTCGGGCTTCGTGGCCTACGCCTCCGCAGGCAAGGTCTCCGCGCTGGCGCATCTCCGTCATCATCGCGGGAGCGTTCGCGTCCCTCGCGGGCGCGTTCGCCGGTGCCGGACTGTCTGCCAGCCTGGACCCAGGGACGCATGCCCACGCGATCGCCGGGTTTGCGCTCGCGGTCAACGTGTCGCTGCCGGCGGGCGCAACGCGTCGTGCCCGGCCTGATCGGATCTTGACGCTCTGCAACACGGAGCCTTGAGGTCGGGACGCCAGCCTCGCACATGGGGTGGCGAGGCTGCGCCGCGGAACGAACGTGAACCGACGAAGGAGGTACTCCAGTGGTGGGAGACGGCGGGTGGACCCTGCTGGGTGCCCTGATCACCCTCCTCGCGCTGGCACTGACCCTGGCGGTCGGGTCGAGGGCGTTCCGGAGCTGGCAGTCGGGGCGCCGCAGGAATCGAACGGAGCAGCGCCGCATCGAGCAGCACGCCCGTGCCGCGATCCAGCTCCTCATCGCGGCGGACGAGGAGCTGGAGGGTCTGGCGCAGGCGATCGAGTTCGCGGAGGCGGAGTTCGACCCTCAGGAGGTGCAGCCGTTGCACGCCGCCATCGGCCAGGCCAGATCGGAGCTGACGGCGGCGTTTGCCGCCCGCCGGCAGCTGGATGAAGCGGCTTCGGAGGACCGGGCAGCGCGGGGAATGCTCCTCGACCAGATCGTCGCCCACGGTGAGCGCGTGCACGCGCTCAGCGTGGAGCAGCGCGGCCGGATCGAGGAGCTGCGCGATCGGGAGCGACGCGCCCCGGAGGAGCTGGTGGCGCTCGGCGGCCGGCTCGCCGGGCTCGCCGCGCGCCTGCCGGTGGCCGAGGCGACGATGCAGCGCCTGCAGGGGTACGCGGCGGCAAGCTGGCAGCCCGTGGCGGGCAACCTCGAGGGGGCGCGCGCCTGTGTCGCTTCGGCGACGAGTGCCACGCAGCGCGGTCAGGAGGGCCTGGCGAGCGCGACCCCCGACCTGCGCACGGTGCATCGAGCGGCGCGCGAGGTCGTGTCCGCGTTGTCCGAGGCCGCGGCGTTGCTCGACGAGATCGACGGCCTCGCGGGGTCGCTCGACGAGGCGCGGGAACGGCTGGATTCCGAGCTGCGCGAGGCTGCGGCCGACCTGGAAGCTGCACGTGCCGCGGTGCGGAGCGAGGCACTGGGTCCGGACCCGGCGGGCCGGCTCTCGGCGGCCGATGCGGCGCTGCAGACCGCCCGCACGATGGCCGCCCAACCGACGGTCGACGTGCATGCCGCGTTCGCGAGCGCGCAGCGGGCGCATGCGACCGCGGACGAGATCCTCGCCAACGTGCGCCGCAGGGAGGAACGGCGGGCCCGCGAGGAGGCTGTCATGCAGGCGACGCTGACCTGGGCACGGGCGAACGTGTCGCATGCCGTCGACTACGTGGAGGGTCGGCGTCCGACCGTCGGCCGTGACCCACGCGTGCGACTCGCCCAGGCGCAGCAGTCCCTCGACCAGGCCGAAGCAGCCATAGCAGCCGATCCAGCCGCCGCGCTCGTGCGAGCGCGCGCGGCCGAGCGGCTCGCCAACGAGGCCCGCGCCCTGACCGACGCCGAGGCGGCCGGTGGGGGGTATATGGACGGCCTACCCATCGACCCGAGTGGCGCGATCATCGGCAGGATCCTCCTGGGCGGCCTGGGCCGCGGCGGCCGCGGCCGCGGTGGCTGCTGATCAACGGGCTCCATCGGGCGCGCAGGACGCGCGCCGTCACACGTTCAATCGTTCGATAGGGAAGGAGCGGCACCGCATGGCGCAGACATCGATCCTTGGGCGGATCGGCCAGCTGGTCCGGGCCAACGTCAACGCGCTGATCGACGGCGCGGAGGATCCGGAGAAGATGCTCGACCAGCTGATCCGGGAGTTCACGAGCAACATGGCAGAGGCGGAGGATGCGGTCGCTCAGACCGTGGGGAACCTCCGGATGGTCGAGGACGACGCGTCCGAGGCCCGGGCCGCCTCCGCGGAGTGGGGCAGCAAGGCGGCGGCCGCGTCGCGCAAGGCCGACGACCTCCGCGCGGCCGGCGGCACGGCGGACGCCGACCGGTTCGACGAGCTCGCCAAGGTCGCCCTGCGGCGCCAGCTCAGCTTCGAGGAACAGGTCAGGACGTTCGGGACGCAGATCGCCCAGCAGACAGAGCTGGTCGACAAGCTCAAGGACGGCCTGACGAAGCTGCGTGCGAAGCGCGAGGAGCTGGTCCAGAAGCGCGAGGAGCTGGTGAGCCGGGCCAAGATGGCGCAGGCGCAGCTGCAGGTCCAGGAGACGCTCCGCGACGCCTCGGTCATGGACCCCACCAGCGAGCTCAACCGTTTCGAGGAGCGGATCCGGCGCCAGGAGGCCTCGGCGCGCGGTCGCGCCGAGGTCGCCGCCGCGTCGCTGGAAGAGCAGTTCGCCTCGCTCGACAGCGACTCGGACGAGCTGGAGGTCGAGGCCCGACTCAAGGCGCTGAAGGGCAGCTGACGCCCGGGGGCGGGGCGCGGCCCGGCTTCCGAGGTCATCTGCCCGCTGGCGCCCGCACACGTGAGCTGGGTGGACGGCGAGGACCGCCGTCCCCGAGCGGTTGAGCGCCTGGAGTGCGGTCATCACGCGCGACATCTGGCCGGCCACGTTTTCGTCGGCACCGTGGAGCTTCACAAGCGGGTCAAGAGCTTCACAAGCGGGTCAAGCACGACGAGGACGGGTCGGATCCGCTGGATCTCCTCGCGCAGAGCACGCCAGCGCCGGCCGTCGTCAACGCGGATCCCCGCCCGCAGCACGACATGCGCGTCGGAGGGCGTGCCCCTGCGGGCCACGATGCGCCGGTACCGCTCGGCCACCCCGGCCGGCGTCCCCTCCTCGAGCACGTAGAGCGTCGGCCCGGCCAGCACCGACCGATCCAGCACCGGCTGGCTGGCGGCGACCGCCACCGCCAGGTCCATCGCGAATGTTGTCTTGCCGGTCTTCTGCGGCCCCGCCAGCAGCACCAGGCCCCCGGCCGGGATCAGGCCGGGGACCACCCAGCGGAGTGGGGCGATCTCCTGGGCCACGAACTCGGGGAGCGTGAGGGAGAGGGGTGCGGCCGCGGGTGCCGGCGCCCGAACGGCTGCGGCCGTCGGGCGCGGCGACGGCCGTGCGGACTGGGGGGACGATGGGGCGGCGGATCCCGACATGACCGGCTCCGAGTGCAGGCGTTGACGACGGACCGTCGTCGGGGCCCGCTTGTCGTCAAGGGGGGCAGCTCATTGGCCGGAGCCAGCTGGAAGTGTGAACTCTCACGGAACTGTCGCAACAACTGCGAGGCCGACAGATTCGTGAGAATGGCGCGACACGCAAATGCGAATCGGAGCCGCCCTACGAAGGTCGATCCTGATGGCGCACCGCGTGGCCGTCGGGGCGTTCGCTGCGTTAGCGACGCCATGGCGCAGGCAGCGCGGCGGCCGCGCTGCTCGGCAGCCCACTCATCGCAGTTGCGAGCGTTCTCCTCGTGGCGGTGACATGGACGCGAAGTCGGCAGGCCGTCGACCGGGAGGTCATCTTCCGACGGCAGATCGCGGCCGGGCGGGATGCGCTCGTCAGGTATCTCTGCGTGCATACGGCAGGTGAGATCGCGCTGCCGGCGACCCACCACGTCGGGCCGGGTGAGGTGGTCGGAGTCGTCCCTGCGGGTGTTCGGGACATCAGCATGGTCTCGCTCGTCGAATCCGAAGGCCAGATCATTGGAGCGATCGGGCCGCGCCAGCGTGCGGCGCGGAGTGCACTGAGGTCGGACAGGCCGAGCGACGCGATCATGGTGCCGATCGCGTCGCTCGCGGTGCTGGAGCCGCGCTCGCCCGCGGTCGAGCTCCTCCCGGAGCTGGCTCGACACGGCTTCGCGCTCGTCTCCGGTCCAACAGGGCTGGCCTACGTGATCCCCGCGACGCTCGGCCGGCAGGTCGGATCCTGGGTCGGCCGCCAGGAAGCACCCTGGGCGTGACCTGGCGTCGGTCGAACCCGCGGCGGACGCAGGCTGCGCGCGCGGCGCACCTGCCGTCGCCACGAAGAAGAACGCTCAGCCCGGACCCAGTCCGGCCTCATGTGGCTCTCAGCCGGTCGCCGTTGACTGCAGCGTGGCAGGGTCGGCCGATGGGGCTGGAGCCCGCAGAGGTCAGAAGGAGGCTGCGATGCCAGCCGGAGCAGCGGCCGCCGGTGGACGGCGACGAGGGACCTGGGCGGCGATCGACGAACGGCTCGGGCTGAGCGGCCTGGCGTACCCGGTGCCGGCCCACGCCAACGGCATCGGGTACGTCCTCGGCGGGATCACGGTCTTCGGGTTCCTGGTCCTGGAGGTCACCGGCGTCTGGCTCGCCCAGTTCTACCACCCGACGCCCGGGACGGCCCGCGAGAGCGTCGTCTACATCATGAACGTCGCCCCGCTCGGGGACATCGTCCGCGGGATCCACTTCTGGGTCGCCAACATCGTGATGGCGACCGTGCTCCTCCACATGGGTCGCGTTTTCGTGACCGGGTCGTACAAGCGGCCGCGCGAGGCGAACTGGCTGATCGGCGTGGGTCTTCTGGCCGTGACGCTCGGGCTGATCTTCACGGGCACGGTGCTGAAGTGGGACCAGGAAGGTTACGAGGCGCTCGGCCACAACACGGAGATCGGCGACCTCCTGGGCGCCGTCGGGTTCTGGTTCGCCGGCGATTTCGCCGCGAGCCTGCCGATCATCGGCCGGCTGTACATGGCGCACATCGTCATCCTCCCGGCCCTCGGGGCCCTCCTGCTGATCGCCCACTTCCTGCTCGTCAAGCGCCACGGCATGTCGGCGCTCCCAGCGCAGCACGATGCTTCGAAGGCGGCCCGACGCCGGCCACGGGCGGCTCGACCTTCACGGCCCATCTCGTCCGGATGACCGGGTTCGGCCTCCTGCTGCTCGCGGTCGCCACGGTGCTCGCGGTCGTCTCGCCGGCCGGGCTCGGCGAGCGGCCAATCCCGGGCACCGAGACCACGAAGCCGCCGTGGATGTTCCTCCCGTTCTACCCGTTCGAGGACTGGTTCGGCCTGCCCGCCCTGCTGTGGGTCCCCGCGATCCTGTTCGGAGCGCTCGCGCTGGTGCCCTTCATCGACCGCAGCCCATTCCGCGCGCCAGCCCGCCGGCGCGTGTTTGTCGTCCTCGGGGCGATCGCGACCGTGGCGGCCGTGGCGCTCGTCATCTATGCGCTGGTCACCGTGCCCCAGGCCCACGTCCAGGAGGCGCTGAGATGACCCGGACCATGTTCCGTCTCGCGCTGCTCGTGGCGGGGATGGCCGTCGTCGAGATCGGGCTCGGTGACGCGCTCCTCGGGGGCTCGCTCGCTGCCTGGGCGCTCGTCGTCCTTGCCGGCCTGCCCCTGATCATCGCCGGCACAGCCGGATTCATGGTGCCACTCCTCGGGGCTCGCACTCGGAAGGATGGGTCGAACGATGCGTAAGGCATGGAGATCGGCGAGCGCGGTGGCTGCGCTGCTGGCCCTCCTGGTCGTCGGGGGCGGGACGGTCATGGCCCACGAGGGCGGCGGGGGAGAGGAATCGGTGGCCGTGGAGCCATCGAGCGTGACTGCCGGCGGGAGCGTCGTGCTCGCGGGGAGTGGTCTCGAACCCGAGAGCGAGCGGGTCCTCGTCCTTGCCGGCGAGGGGCTCGTTGTCGAGTTCGGCACCGTCACGACCGACGCCGAGGGGATGTTCTCCGAGGAGCTCGACATCCCGAGCCACCTGCCAGCGGGTACGTATGAGCTGCGCGCGATCGGCGACGAGATCCTGTCCGCGCCCCTCGCGCTGGCCGCCGCTGACGGCGCCGGAGCGGCTCCGGGCCCAGACGCCGCCGACCAGGTCGTCCTCCCCCGAGACCGCACGCCGATCGAGCTGGCGCTGCTCATCGGTTTCGTCGCGCTCGTGGCGGCGGTTGGTGGCCTGCTCGCATGGCGCGCCGAGCGGTTCCGGGGTGTTTCGGGGGTCCGAGGCACGAGATGAACGTCACCGCGATCGCGGCCCTGCTCCGCGTGCGAGCGGTCCTCCGATCTCACGATCGCGAGACGCGGGACGAGCTGCTCGCCCTCCAGGCCGCCGCGCTCGCCGAGCTGCGCGCCTTCGCCCTCGCTCACTCCCCCTTCTACCGCGAGCTGCACCGCGGCCTGGAGGACGCGCCGCTCGAGGCGCTGCCGGTCGTGACGAAGGCGATGCTCAGGGACCGCTTCGACAACCTCGTCACGGACCGCGACGTGCGGCTCGTTGACGTCGAGCAGTATCTCGCGACGGTCGCCCGCCTCGGATCGTTTCCGGGATCGCTACCGGGTCGCAGCGACGGGCGGCACGACCGGTCGGCGAGGTGTCTTCCTCGCCGACCCACGCGAGTGGACGACGATCCTGGCCTCGTATGCCCGGGCGTACGCGTGGGCGGGCATCGATGCGCTGCCCGTGGCCGGCTGGCAGGTCGTCGACGAGGGAGGCCGGCCTGCGCATCCTCCTTGACCGCCCGGCACCGGGCGTCGATCCCGCCGCCGGCGCTCGGGAAGGCCCCGCTCGTCAGGTTCCATGATCGCGGCATGGACGGCAGCGGCCATCCGCCCGACGGCAGAGGATATTGACCACGGCCCTCACCACGGTCGCCCCCGCGGCGTCCCGTCCCGCAGCGCCGAACTCCGCGCCGTCGCCTGAACCTCGCTACACGGTGACGAGGATTGCGAAGCCCAGCGCGAACGTCAGAACCGCCAGGATGACCTTGGTGCCGCCGGCATGCTCGAGGTGCCAGCGGTTGACGACGCGGATGAGGCCCGGCCGGCTTGCCAGGACGAGGAGCGCCACCAGTGGTGCGATGTACGCCAGGTTGTACAGCGCGAGGCCGCCCAGTCCGGCCGCCACCGTCCCGCTCGTCCCGAGCAGGGCCACGACCGCGAGGTAGACAGCCCCGCTGCACGGGACCGTGCACAGGCCGATCAGCACGCCGCCTCCGAACAGCGCGATGGGCGAGCTCGAGCGCGCCCAGTCCCGCATCCGGCCGTGGAGCGCGTGGGGCGCCTCGAGGCGCCACGGGGCGTCGGGCAGCAGGACGTCGCGGACGATCCAGAGTCCCAGCCCGATCGCGATGAGCGCGGCGACCCGGCTCGGCAGGTGGTTCCCGCCGAAGTTCGTGAGCGAGGCGACGGCCGTCAGGAGGCCGAGGCCGAGCAGGAAGTAGGTCACCAGGACGCCGAGCACGAAGAAGACGCCGAGCCCCAGCACGGTGCGGCTCGCGGTGAGCGTGTCCGGCACTCTGGTCGGTCCGGCCAACGCCAGCGACTGGCGGGCCGCCAGCCCGAGGGCGAACGTGGCAAACAGGAGCAGGACGCCGAACGCGCACGGATTGAAGCCGTCCAGGAAGCCCGCGGCGAGGATCGCGGGCACGCTCAGGTCCGCGAGCGCCTGGTGGTCCCCCACCCGCTGGCCCACGCCAAGGACGGCGATCGCCGAGGCCGCAATGACTCCGGCGGCGATGAGCAGGAAGAGCCGTGGGCGAGCCGCCGGGCGGTCCGCGGTCCGCATCAGGCGGTGACCGTGAGCGTGCCCTGCATCGTCGGGTTCTCCTTGCCGCCGCAGCAGATGTCGCAATACCAGGTGTAGGTCCCGGCCGCGGTCGGGGCGATGAACTCGAACACCTCGCTGCTCTGGGGGCCGACCTTCCAGTCGATCCCGAGCCCATCGATGGCGAACTGGTGCCAGCCGCCGCCATCGCCGTGGTACGGCGTGTCCGTGCTCGAGAGCTCCACCCGAACCGTCTGGCCCACCTTGGCCGTGAGGCCGCCCGGATCGAAACCGCCCATGCTGGCCTTGACCTGGACCGCCGTCGCGTCGGTCGCGCCTGGCGGCTGGAGGCGGCTCACCACGAGGGCGATCGCGAGCGTGCCGATGAGGAGGGCGAGGCCGCCGAACACGGCCATCCGCAGCGGTCGGCCCGGCAGGCGCCGGACATCGCGAACCCCGAGGTCGGCCGATGGCGCCGCGCGGCGAGCCTGAAGTCGGGCGCTGGGTTGACGTCGAGTCATGCATCGGTCCTTTCAGCGTGTCCGGGGCGAGGGAGGAGGCCGGCGTGCTGCCGACCGCGGCGGCGTGCTGACGCCGCGGCGGAACGTCCGAGCGCAGTCCGGAGGACGGCATCGACGTCGGCGTGGAGGGCGCCACTCGGCAGCCGGTCCGCCAGCTCGAGCTCGACAAGCCGGAACAGCAGAGAATCGAGCGAGCCGCGGACGGCGAGGAGCTGCTGGGCAACCGCGGCGAAGGGCTGCTCGGAGGCGATCATCCTCGCGAGCGCCCCGGCCTGCCCGCTGGCCCGCCGGGCATGCGCGACGAGCGACGGGCGCTCACAACCGTCGGTTGCGGTTCTCACGGGGCGACGTAAGCTGCGCCGGTCATGCCGGCCGCGGCGTGACCGGGCAGCGTGCAGATGAAGGTATGGGTGCCTGGCTGCATGAACGTCAGCGTGATGGTCCGGGATTCACCGGGCTCGAGGATCGCCTCGACACCCTGCAGTCCCGGCATGTGGACCGAGGGGAAGTTCAGGTCGTGACGCTCGGTCCCGCGGTTCGTCAGGACGACGGTGGCGGGGACCCCGACCCTCACATCGATACGGTTCGGGACGAACCGCAGGTCCTCCAGGATGACTGTCGTCGTTCGATGCGACGATTCGGCGCTCTCGCGGGGCGCGGAGGTCACGGCGACCAGCCCGACGATCAGCACCACCCCGACCGCGATTCCGGCGACGAGCTTCATGTCTGATGAGTCCTCCCAGCGTGCGTCCGTCACGCTGGGCGACCGGAGTGAGGCACGGCTGAGGCACGGCTGAGGCGCACCTGAGAATCGAGCCCAGGCGCGGCGGCGAACCCGGCGCTGCGCTCAGTACACGGCCAGCGGGTTCACGAGACGGCCATCCATCTCGATCCGAAGATCGAGATGCGGCCCCGTCGCGAGGCCCGTCGCGCCGACCCACGCGATCCGCTCGCCGGCCGCTACCACCTGCCCGCGACGGACGGCCACGTCACGGTTGTGGTTGTACGTCGAGACCATCCCGTCCGGGTGCCGGATGACGACGACGTAGCCACCCCCATTGCCCTTCCAGCCGGCGTAGGCGACCGTACCGGCGGCGATCGCGCGGACCGTGGTGCCGGACGGGGCCGCGATGTCGATCGCGGGATGAGCCGCCGAGAAGCGGGTCGTGATCGTCCCCCGGATCGGCAGCGGCCAGAGGTGCCGGCCGACGTTCGCGGGCGGCCGGCTGGTCCCGACGCTCGACGTGGCCGGCTTTACCGGCCTCGGGGTCGGCGTCGGCTCCGGTGTCGGTGCGGGCATCGATGTCGGCGCCGGCTTGGGCATCGGCGCGCCGCCCGGGACGAGGATGCGCTGCCCGGTCACGAGTCGCCTCGGATCGACGGCCGGGCTCCAGCGCAGGATCGACGCGAGATCCGCCCGGTGCCAGACCGCGATCTGCCAGAGGGTGTCGCCGGCGCGAACGACATGAACCGGCCCCGGCGGCGGTGTCGGCTCCGGCGTGGCGGGTGCGGCGGACGGCCGAGCTGGTTCCCGGGCGGGCTCCGGGTCGTTCAGCGGCGACGGGCTCGCGACTGTCGTCGGTTCCGGCGTCCGGGTGACCGGGATGGCGATGGGGCGAAACGCGTCGGCTGGGAGCATCGTCGCTGCCGTCGGTGGGCGGGCCTCCGTCGCCCCGCCGCCCCCTGCGAGGACAGAGATTCCGGTCACGATGACGGCCCCCGCTGGGATCAGCAGGCGCCGACGAGCTCCGGCGAGCATGCGCAATGGAGACACCTCCTGGCGAGGGCCGCGCGGAACCGCTGGGGATCGGGCCCGGCCGCGGCCAACACCTCGCCGGGGGCGAGGCGTGTGCGTTGCGTGGGAGGGTGCCACCCCAACCTTGGACCGACCTGAGAACCGCCTGAGAAGGCCCCGCGACGCTCGGCGCGAGCGTCGCGGCCCGGACGCTCTCCCGCCAGGTGCGAGGGTGGACCGGCATGGCGCATCCGCGGCGTTCTCAGCCGGACGTTAGCTGATCCTCATCGCCGGCTCAGGTCCGCCCGTTGAACTGGCGCCATGCGGAACTTCCTCAGCCGCGCGCGGCGCGATCCGGCCGGCTACCAGGTCGTCGATGTCGTCGTCGACCACGGCTATCAGCCGGACGCGATCCAGGCGGCGGCGGGCGTCCCGATCCGCCTCGTCTTTCACCGCGAGGACGACGACCCGTGCTCCGAGCGGGTGGTCTTCTCGTCGCCGCGGATCGATCGCCGCCTCGCCGCGACGGGGACGACGACTGTCGAGCTCCCGGGGCAGCCGCCCGGCGAGATCCGCTTCACCTGCGGCATGGGCCGCTACCGCGGCCGGATCCAGGTCATCGACGGCCACGGGCCGTCGATGACGGCATTGCTCCGCCGCCGGGCGAGCCGCCGGGCGAGCCGCGTGGAGAGCCCGCTAGGCACGGCGTTGGTCCTCTGGACCTTCACGCTCCCGCTGGTCGCCCTCCTTGCCGTCCTCGCCTTCGACAGCCCGGCCGCCCTCGCGGCGGCCGCAGCCGCGCTCGTCGCATGGATCGCCGGCTGCATGTGGGCCCTTCGACTCTCGGCCCGGTCGGCGTAGGAGGCCGCGTGCTGTTCGTCATCGACGTCGACCCCGTCGCCTTCACTGTCCTGGGATTCCCGGTCCGCTGGTACGGGCTGATCCTGGTCGTCGCGGCGGCGTGGCTGCGCTGGCGATCGTCGCGTGGCGGCGCGGGATCCCGATCCTCGTGGCGCTTGACGTGGCCGCACCCGGAGCGGCGATCGGGCAGGCGATCGGACATGTCGGTTGCCTGGTCGGCGGGGACTCGTACGGAATCCCGACAGACGCCCCCTGGGCCATGATCTACCGGAACCCCGCCGCGATGGCGCCGCATGGCATCCCGCTCCACCCGACCCAGGCCTACGAGGCGATCCTGCTCGCGGTCCTCTTCGTCGGCCTGTGGATGTCCCGCCGCCGCCTGGCCGATCTCGGCGATGGCGTGACGGCGAGCGCCTATCTGTTCGGGCTGGCCGTCATCCGCTTCAGCCTCTTCTTCCTCCGCGACGAGGCGCCGGTCATTGCCGGCCTGAAGACCGCCCAGGTGATCGGGCTCGAGATCGCCGTCCTCGCCGTTGTCGTCTTCGTCGTCGCGCGCCGCCGAGCGCGCCAGGCATCTATCGCGACCCTGCAGCTGGAGGCCACACCCACATGACGACTCACGTCCACGACCACGACGACCAGGAAGCCGCCAGCCCCGTCGGCCAGAAGCGCGCGCGACCCCGCTGGCTGCTGCCGGCGCTGATCGTCGCGATCGTCGCCGGCGGACTCGTGCTGGCCGGCATCGTCCCGCTGTCGACCGTCCTGTCCGCGGGACTCTTCGGCGGCATGATCCTGATGCACGTGGGCGGCCACGGCGGACATGGCGGCCACGCCGGCCACGGCAGCGGGGGATCGGGCGACACCGGGCCCGACGGCGAGGCCCAGGGTCGGCAGGGTTCGCGGGGCTGCCACTGACGCGAGGCCGCGTCGAGAGATCGACATGATTGCCCCCGTCGATCTCATCGTCATCGCCTCGGCCGAGCAAACCCCGGCGCGATGCGTCGTGTGCGCGGGCGACATCGCGACCGGCGAAGGGGTGACAGCTGGCTATCGCGGCCGCTGGCTCCGGTTCAAGTGCTCCGGCTGCGTGAGCCGGTTCCGGGCTGACCCCGAGCGCTTCCTGATCGAGCACCCGGACGGTTGCTGCACCGGGGGTCACGCGGAGACGTCGCCGGCAAGCGAGTGGACCTGCGACTGACCCCGGGGCGCCGCGCGCTCGGCCTGCTCAATCCTCGTCCTCGCCGCGCCAGGCCTCGATCGCCTCGCGGGCGATGAAGACGGTCATCGCAAGGGCGGCGACGGGATCGGCCCACCACGCGCCGAACAGCGCGTTCGCCCCGATCCCCACGAGGAGGAACACCGAGAGCCAGAAGCAGGCGTCGGTCTGGAGGGCGTCGGCGGTCATCGCCCGACTGCCGAGGGCGATCCCCACGCGGCGCTTCTGGCGGGCCAGCCACCACATCACCGCGAGCGAGGCGATCGCCAACGCGATGCCGACCGCCGAGGCCTCCGGCCGCTCGCCGGCCGCGAGCGACGTCACCGCGTCGAAGGCGATGTAGGCGGCGAGGAGGGCGAGCGAAGCCGCCACGAGCTTCTGGGCCCGCCGCTCGACCTGCTCGACGCGCTCGTGGTCGTTGGCGCGCCGCTCCGCGAGGAGCCGCCAGATGAGCACGGAGCCCGACGCCGACTCGACGAAGCTGTCGATCCCGAAGCCCATGAGGGCCACGGAACCGGCGGCGAGCGCGGCCGCGATCGCGACGACGCCCTCGACGAGATTCCAGCCGACCGTCAGGTACTCGAGGCGAAGGGCTCGCCGGAGGAGGACGCCCCGGCGGTCCGCCGTGACCGCCCTCGGCGCAAACCCACTCGCGCTCACGAGCCGTCTCACTCTGCCGCATCCTGCCGCCCCGAGGATGCCTGCGCACCGCGATGAGCCACGATCCCACCACCGCGGACAGTCGACCCGACGACCATCGCCGCACCGATGAGCACGATGTTCTTGATGATGTACTGGCCCTCGAGCGATGGGGCGATCGGGAACTGGGTGAATGTCTCGCCCGGGAACAGGACCAGCGGCGTGACGGCGCCGGCCATCTGGAGAGCGAGGAGGAGAAGCGTCCACCACAAGAAGCGCCCGGTCAGCAGTCCGAGGCCGATCAGCGTTTCCCAGATGGCGAGGATCGGGAGCGAGAGCTCCGGTCCGACCACGCCGAAGGTGAGCCGCTCGATCGTCCGGGTCGCGAGATCCGCCGCTGGGCTGAGGTCCGGAAGGAATTTCAGCACTCCGAACCACAGGAACACCAACCCGAGCCCGAGCCGCAGGGCCGGCACCCCAGTCCGGGCGAGCGCGGCGGTGATCCGGGCATCGACCCGGTCATACGACTGCCGGAGGTCGGTCGCCCGGAACCCCAGGTCAGGCATGGTGAACCTCCTCCAGGCGTCGCCGATCCGCCGTCTCCAGCTGGAATGTCGAATGCTCGATGTCGAAGTCGCCCGAGAGACACCGGCACAGCTCGTCGAGGACCGTCGGCGCCTCGGCCATCTCGTCGAGGACCACGTGGGCCGAGACCACGTTCATCCCCGACGTGATCGTCCAGGCGTGCAGGTCGTGGAGGTGGGCGTCCGCGGCGCTGGCGTGGGCGTGCGGCATCAGCGCGACCCCTCCACGACGTGGAGCGCCGCGTCGAGCACCAGTCGCCGCAGGTGCTCGTCGACGAGGCGGTAGTAGGCGATCCGTCCCACCTTTCGCCGCGTGACCGCGCCCCGTTCCCGCAGCGCGCCGAGCTGGTGGGACAGCGCCGACACGCTCATGCCGAGCACCTGGGCGATGTCGCAGACGCAGAGTTCCTCCTCGGCGATCGCGAGCAGGTGGAGGATCCGCGCCCGGGACGGGTCCGCAAGCGTCGCGAAGAGCCCGGCGACCGCGTGAGCGCCATCGGCGCCCAGGCTTCGGCCGAGCAGCGGCCTGATGGCGGCGGGGTGCAGGCAGTCGACGTCACAGCGGTCGGTGTCGATGGCGGAGGCGAATACTTGAGCCATGACTCAAGTATTCCATGGGCCGGCGCACGTGTCATCGCCACGCTCTGATCGCGACCGGACTTGACAGGGCGAGAAGACGTCGGAGCGTTGGCGATGAG
>CAZVPS010000025.1:0-16844 GCA_964629105.1 uncultured Anaerolineaceae bacterium | reverse complement strand
CAGGCAGGGGTGAGTGTTGCCGACTCCGATCGCGTCGGCTCGGGTGACTCCATCCGGAGCAGCAACCGCAGCCGCTCGTTCTCCGCACGGAGTCGCTCAATCTCGCGTCGCAGCTCATCGGGGTCCCGAGCGTCACGCTCATCCATGCACGCATCTTGGTCTGCGCGGAGCTCTGTTGCACGGGACCACGACTTCACGCTCGTCAAGGGCGCGCCGGCAGACCCCGACAGCCTCGCCGCCGTGTGACCCGCGTGGCGCGGCCGAGCCGAGGTCCTCAGCTCGCCGTCGAGCCCTGGTCCTCGAGCCAGGTCAACATCCCGTGGGCAGTGACCGCGAGAAAGCCCGCGTAAGCCGTGCCCGCCGGTAGATGACGGGTGTTCTCGCTCACGATGAAGCGCCCCTGGTCGGGAGCCAGGAGATCCACGACGATCCGGAGGTGGTGCGGCTCCTGCGGCACGGGCGTGAGCCACCGCGCCGCGCGGAAGACGGGGCCGTACGCCGCCCGCACGTCGGCATCGGTCCAGCCCAGGTACGCCTCGGCCTTCTCCACGAGCTCCATCCGGATGTCCTCGCACAGCACGACGTGCGCGACAACCGGGGTGATTGCGAGCACGCGGGAGGCGGCGCCGCGGTGCGCCGCTCGCCGAGCAGGAGAGGGCGTCCCGCAGGAAGACGCTGGTGTCGATGACGGCGATCGGGCGCGGTCGTTCCGCCATCACCGGGCGGTGGCGCGCCTCGGTGCCGAGATGATCGCCTCGACCTCCTGCGGGGTTCGCTCGGGAGCGGGCGGCCGTGCGCGCGAGAGCACCCTCGCGCTCGCCAGGACCGACCGTGGAATACGTCGGGCGCCTCGCCCCAGCAGCCGCTCGGCAGGAAGCCAGCCGCGATCGACCCAGTTGCGGACGGTCTGGTCCGTCACCCCGAAGGTGGTGGCTACCTCGCTGACGGTGAGGTAGGTCCGGGTCGGGGTCGCCACGGGCCGGCTCGCGGACCGGACGAGGCGGCTCACGACGACGGCCGCCCGGGGATCGGTCTTCCTGAGTGCCGGCAGGGCGTTCCTGACCACCTGCTTCTCTTCGTCCGTCAGGCGCATCTTCGGGCTTGCCACGTCGTTCTCCGTCGGTCGAGTGAGGCCACGCTTGTCGTATTCGCGACGGTTCAGAAAGCCAAACCTGAACAGGCCTGCCAGTATCCAATCCGGCTTGGGTACTCGAGGCCTGGGCTGCCGCTTGTCAAAGTGATCTGCCATCTGCTTGAATACGCGTATGCCTGAACCCTCCGGATCCGGCCGAGCCGGCCGCTACGTCCGCCAGCCGACCGGCTATGCCGCGTTCATCCCAGCCGGGCTTCCGCCGGAGCCACCGATCGACGTTGCGCGCCTCGTGCCGATCCTGTCAGCCGCCGACCAGGGCATCGGGCGTCTCGATGGTGTCAGCCGCACCCTGCCGAACCCTGACCTCTTCGTTGCCATGTACATGCGTCGCGAGGCCGTCCTCAGCTCCCAGATCGAGGGAACGCAAAGCTCCCTCGACGACGTCCTCGCGTACGAGCTCGACGCTACGGCGACACGCCTTCCGCTCGACGTGGAGGAGGTCTTCAACCACGTGGCCGCCATGAACTACGGCCTCGAGCGCCTGACCAGCCTGCCCCTGTCCCTTCGCCTCATCCGGGAGATCCATGCGCGGTTGTTGGCCGGCGTGCGGGGCGCCGAGAAGAGTCCGGGAGAGTTCCGGCGAAGCCAGAACTGGATCGGGCCGCCGGGCGCATCGCTGCAGAACGCGAGCTTCGTGCCACCCCCACCGCACGAGATGCTCGAGTCGCTGGGGAACCTCGAGCGGTTCCTCCACGAGCCCGGGCCGCTGCCGGCCCTCGTGCACGCCGGGGTGGCCCACGCGCAATTCGAGACGATCCACCCGTTCCTCGATGGGAGCGGCCGCATCGGGCGCCTCCTGATCACCTTCCTCCTCGTCCACCGGGGCGTCATCGGGCGTCCGCTTCTCTGTCTGAGCCACTACCTGAAGCGACACCGGACCGAGTACTACGACCGACTCACCTCGATCCGGGAAAGCGGCGACTGGGAAGGCTGGCTCACCTTCTTCCTGCAAGGCGTCGCCGCGACAGCCGACGAGGCCACTCACACGGCGGTGGCCATCCTCGCTATGCGCCAGACGCACCGTAAGGCGGTCGCGGGGCTTGGGGTCAATGCGCTGCGCCTTCTGGATCACCTGTACGACCGACCGCTGGTGAACGTGGGCTCGGTCGCCGCCACCCTGGGCGTGTCCTGGCCCACCGCCGGCAAGCTCATCGGGCAGTTCGAGGAACGGGGCCTCCTGCAGGAGATCACCGGGCACCGGCGAAACCGGATCTTCCGCTACGGGCCGTATCTCGCCCTGTTCCAGGACGACGAGAGCCCGAAGGCGACCGCGGATGCGTAGACCGCTCCACTGCCGCAGGCCCCCGCGGTGCCGGCCTCGATCTGCGGCTCCTCCGTGTCGGCTTCGCCGTGGCTTTGTGGGCCGGTCGGACACCCCACGCAGCGGACTGTTCGTGCCTGGCGGTCGTAGAGCGCCTCGGCGCCCTTCGCCAGCGCGAGACCGCATGCGACGTAGGTGCCCGGGTATCGGAGCGGCAAGCGTTTCAGCTCTGAAGGTGGGGCCAGTTCAGCAGCTTGTTCTGGATCACCCTGAAGAACGTCACCACATCCGGCCGGGCGGGGTCGTAATCCGCCGCCAGCGCGAAGATCTCGCGCACCCGGAGGTACATGCGCGCCTCGCTGGCGCGGATGTCGCGAATGCGCTCCAGCAGCTCATCGAAGTAGTCCGGGGTCCCTGATCCCGGCGCGGGCGGGTGCTTGAGTCGCTCGTCGTCGAGGGCGAACCCCTTGACTAGGGACTCGCCGAGGCGCGCCGTGGCCCACCGGCGGAACTGCGTCCCCCGCGGCGAGCGCACCCGGTAGCCGACGGCGAGGATGGCGTCGAGGCTGTAATGATCGATCAGGCGCGCAACCTCGCGCGCGCCCTCGGTTCGAACTATTCGGAGTTTCCGAACAGTTGCCTCCGGAGCCAACTCGCCCTCATCCTCGTCTCCGCGGTCATCGATCGGCGAGCTGGCCGTCGCCTTTCGGGTGGGCCGTTGAAGCCCCGCCGATGGGGACAGGGACCACTCCCTCCGCCACGGCCGGCGGCGCCGTTGCCCAGGTCGTCGGCAGCGCGGAGTCGAGCAGCTCGTCGAGCGCCTTCGTGTGGCAGTGCCAGCCGAGGATCCGCGCCACCTGTCGCTTCAGGTCGTCGCGGCCGGCGCCGGGGGCGGTCGCGGAGGACGCGCCCGGCATCGGCCTGGGCGGCCGAGCCCAGGTTCTCAACTCGCCTTCGAGCCCTGGTCCGTCCTCGCACAGCGCGACGTGTGTCCGACGTCGCCCGCGCCGGCTGATCTGCCGTCTCTGGCGGGTCGCTGAAGTCGGCGATACGTGGCTGGCAAGGCAGGCGCCCTACGCTGCGTCTCGTCGTCGGATGCCGGCGCGGCAAGGCCCGGCTGCCATGCGCCATGTTGTACAACTCGTACTGATTGACAAACGCATCCCGACGACCGATGCTCAGGGGGTGAGAGAGATCGCGTACTCGCAGGCTCGAGCCGACTTGGCCGACCTCTTCGACCAGGCCCTGGAACACCTTCCAACGCGGATCTCGCGCCGTCGGACAGATCCGGCGGTGCTGGTGTCGCTCGAGGACCTCAAGAGGCTGCTGGAGCCGTTCGCGTTCACGCCCGAGGTGCTCTTCGAGCCGAAGTCCGTGTCGGTCTGGCTGCCGGAGTTGGCGATCTGGGGACGAGGAGCGACGTTCGCCGACGCGCGGGCGGACCTCCTCGACGAGATCGACCAGCTCCTGGCCCTCGTCGACACCGATCCGAGGCTGCGATCGGCACCGAACATGCTCGAACGGCTACCTTGGATCTACCGCCTCATGCTGGCCGAAGACGATGGCGAGCGCGAGGCGACGCTGTTCGCGGCACCGGCAGGCGCCAGCCCGTCCTCCTGAGGCGTCGCGTGGCGACGTTCGAGGACCTGAGGGAGTACGTCCTGCGAGACGGATGGACCCGTGAGCCGAATCTCGCCCGAGGACGGGCCCGGACCGGCGACCACGAGCGATCCCGCAAGGAGCGCGCCGACGGAGCCATCATCCGGACGAAGGTGCCGCACAGCCTCCGCGACGAGATCGGCTCGGACCTCTTCAGGCACATCCTGCGCGACCAGCTGGGCGTCTCCGAGGAGCGGTTCTGGGCCGTCGTCCGTGGGCAGCTGGCCGGCGCGGACGTGCCTCGGCCGCACGTCCCGGGGCTCCCCGCCTGGCTCGTGGAGCGGCTGTTCCTCACGGCCGGCCTCCCCGAGGACGAGATCCGCGCCATGACGCCCGACCAGGCTCGGGCCGCATGGGAGACCTACCAGGCACGGCCGAGATAGCCCGCCTGGCCACAGGACAGGATGCATTCATTCTAGAATGTATGTGTTATTGTGTCGGGGGTCGAGGGCACCGAGGAGTTCGTCGCCTGGTTCGACGCGCTCGATCGCGAGGACACTGTGAGAATCGAGGCGACCGTCGAGCCTCCCGAGCGGCTGGGGCCCGGTCTGGGCTGGCCGTGGGCCAACAGCCTCTGGGGGGAGGGCCTCATCCGATGAGGACGAACAGGCTGGCGCAGACCCGGGCGCGCCTCATGGCCGATCCCACGTTCGCGGCGGACGTGGCCCGGGAGAACGCGGTCATGGCCGAGCTGGACCTGGTCCAGGCCCGCCGGGCGACCAGGATGACCCAGGAGGACGTGGCCGCCGCGATGCGGACGACGCAGGAGAACATCTCGCGCATCGAGCGCCAGCGCGACGTCCGGGTCTCGACCCTCGTCGCGTTCATCCGGGCCCAGGGCGGCGAGGTCGAGATCACGGCAGTGTTCGGCGGGACTCGGGTCAGCCTGCTCCGCCCGGTCGACTCCGCGTGAGGGCGCCGGCCGGGCCGGCGCGGGTCATCAGCGGGCCATCGGCAGGCGTGCGCCGTGCGCCAGGCTCGGTCGGACGTCGCCCGGTCCGCGGTCCGCGACGTGCGTCGCGAGACAACCGGCTGATGCACCGCGCGTCGGCCGGGCCGGCGCGGATCGTCCTCGACGCCAACATCCTCGTCTCCGCGGTCATCGCCTCGTGCCGCGCGTCGGGCTCGGCGCTCGGGCGCACCGTGGATCGAGCCCTCGGGCGCGACGTCACGGTGATCGCCTGCCCGCGCTTCCTGACCGAGGTGGAGCGAGCTCTGCGGAGCCCTGGCCTGGCGCAGTGGGTCGATGCCGACCAGGTCCTCGGGGCCATGAGGTGGATCGTCGGGGGCTCTCGCCGGCCGCGACATTCCGGTGCGGGCGAGTGGCGGCAGAGACGTTTACGCTCTTGACGTATGTTCCAGATGTTGCTATGTTCCACGACATGCGGAACGTGGCGGATTCTGAAACAGCGATCCTCGCCGACGTCATCACCCTGCTCCGTGCCCGCCTGCCCGGCACCTGGGAGATCTCCGAACGGCGCGAGCTTCCTTCGCCCGCCCGCCGACGAGAGGCCCAGCTGCTGATCGCCGTGGCCCCGGGCATGACGGCCCGACTCAAGGTGCAGATCAGGCTCGCACCGACCCCAAAGAGCATCGACCAGGTCGTTGCCCAGCTTCGCTCGACGGGTCCAGCCGACGGATACCTGCTCGTCGCCGACTACGTGAGCAGGCGAACACGCGAGCTTCTCCGCGCCAATGGCATCGGGTACGCGGATCCGACGGGCAACATCCGCGTCGCTCTCACGCGTCCCCCGTTGTTCATCGAGCTCGAAGGCGCGAACAAGAACCCTTGGTACGAGGACCGACGAATCAGGTCCCTCCGAGGTTCGGCGGCAGCCTCCGTCATCCGAGCCCTGTGCGACTTCCGGCCGCCGTACGGTGTACGCGAACTTGCTCAACGAGCCGATCTCTCCGCGGCCTCGGTGTCGCGGATCGTGTCCTTCCTGGATGGCGAGGCGCTCCTGACCCGCACGCCCAAAGGCTCGGTCGAGGAAGTGGACTGGGCAGGTCTCGTGCGACGTTGGGCTGCGGACTACGACTTCTCCACGTCAAATCAGGCACGTCTTGCCCTTGAGCCGCGCGGACTGTCCACGCTGCTCCGCAACGTCCAGGCACTCGAGAGGTACGCCGTGACGGGCTCGCTCGCCGCGACAGGCGTGGCACCCGTTGCGGCGCCCGCATTGGGTGCCGTCTACGTGGACGACCTCCGAGCGGCGATGGAGGTACTCGGCCTGCGCGATGTGCCGATTGGATCGAACGTCATGCTGGTCCGACCGAAGAGCCCGGTGGCGTTCGAACGAACCTGGGAACGCGACGGGACCAGGTACGCGGCGATGTCCCAGGTCGCGGTGGACCTTCTGACGAGCCCCGGCCGCGGCCCTGCGGAAGCCGAAGCGCTCATCGAGTGGATGGCTGCGAACGAAGATGCCTGGCGAGCCTGACCAGATCTACGTCGAGGCTCGGCGTGCGTTACTCGACGCGCTCGACGCGCTCGGACAACAAGCAGCCGCGATGGTGCTCGTGGGCGCCCAGGCGATCTATCTCCACACGGGCGACGCCGAGGTCGCAGTAGCGGTGCGGACCAAGGACGGCGACCTCGCGGTCGATCCGCGCAGACTACGGGACCAGCCAACCCTCGAAGCGGCGATGGTCGGGGCGGGATTCCGACTATCCGACAACCCAGGCATCTGGCTCGCCGCGGACACGGGCGCCCAGGTGGACCTCCTGGTTCCCGAGAGTCTCGCGTTCGGGACGGGCCGTCGGGGGGCGAGAGTTCCAGGACACGGCGCCAACTCGGCTCGCCGGGTGGTTGGGCTGGAGGCCGCCATCGTCGACAACGAGGTGCAGACCCTCACCGCCCTGGACCCGCTCGACCGGCGCGCGGCGCGGGTTCGCGTGGCCGGGCCTGCGGCGCTCCTGGTGGCGAAGCTGCACAAGGTGAGCGAACGCCGCGACACGCCTGGCCGCCTTGTCGACAAGGACGCACTCGACATCTACCGGCTCCTGGTGGCGGTGTCCACGCCGACATTGGCTGGGGCCTTGCGCGGTCTCCTCGCCGATCCGACCAGTGCCCCGGTAACGGGTACGGCGGTGACCTACCTGGGTGAGCTCTTCGGTGCCGCCAACGGGATCGGCAGCCGGATGGCCGCCCGCGCGGTGGTGCCGCTGATGGACGGCGACACGATCGCCCAAAGCTCGGCGGCTCTCGTGCAGGACCTGCTCGAGGCGCTCAAGTAGTCGGCGTCAGCCGGTGGCGCCGCAACGGGTGCCACGCGCGTCGCGGCGAGCGAGCCCGTCACGGGCGGAGGCGGCCGCGAAGCCAGGTGCCGGCTCGTCCCAGAGGTGGAGATGGCCGCCAATCGCGGGTACACTCGCCGCGAGCTTGACCGGATCGAGCGTCTCGTGCGCGACAAGAGAGCGGAGCTCATCCGGCGCTGGAACGACGAGTGCGGAACGGCATTGGCATGATCAGCCCGGCGATCATCAGGGACGTCCACGTGGACGACGATCTGATCACGTTCGTCCTGGCGGACGGTCGCGAGTTGTCCGCGCCCACGTCGTGGTCGATGCGCCTGTCCCGCGCCGCGCCCGCTGAGCGGGCGATGTGGAACGTGGGCGGGGCGGGCACCCATGTGGAGTGGCCGGCGATCGATGAGCACATCGGCGTCTGGACGCTGCTCGGTGTTCCCGAGGACGATGTTCTCGAGGCCGCCGGGTTCGCGATGGCGCGCAAGGTCGTCCGCGCCTGATCGACGGCCTCGATCGGACGACAATGACGCCGTTCGCGTGGCGGAGCAGCTCCTCCCTGGGGTCAAGCCTCTTCGAATCCGAGCGCTGCTTCACTTTGCCGTCGATGGCGGTTTGGTTGAGCTCGGCCGGGCCCGCGCGATTCACGAGATGCGGAACCTTGGGTCCTGGGACGCGGGGAGGCCGTAGAGGATCTCCTCACCTCAGGCCGTTTCGGCGCCGACCGGCCCCCACGAAGCCGCGGATCACCGCGGCTTCGGTGTCAGGGGTTGAGGTCCGTGGAAGACCATGCCACGGCCCCGTTTGAATCCTTGAGCTTGACCTCGAACTTGTACGAATGGCCGTTCTCGCCCTTCGCCTGACACTCGACGGACGATCCGACGCCCACCACCGCGCCGCCGTTACACGTGATCTCGGCGAGCGCGTTCTTGGTCTGCGCCTCGAACTCGGACTTGACCGTCGAGGCGACCTTCGCCGCATCGAGGCTCCCTCCGCCGCAACCGGCAACGAGAGCTGCGGCGACGAGCACTCCGACGCCCAAGGCACGATTCGGCCACATGTGCATTCCCTCCGAACTCAGGGGCGGTCATCGCCGGGCAGCCGATCACGCTCACCGCCGCTCGAATCTACCAGCGCTCACCGCCCCGGGGGAGGATGTCCCGCTTTCGTCGAGGACCCGGCTGCCAATATCCCGGCGCTCGACATCAGGGAACGCGCTGGCGATCGTGTCCGCCGCGTCGTCGTGGACGATCCGGAGGTGGTGCGGCCCCTGGGGCACGGGCGTGAGCCACCGCGCCGCCCTCGCGCTACGATGATCCGCGTGAAGCCCACCAGCGCCGACGAGCCCGACTGCGCCGACTGCGGCGCGCATCCCGTCAGCATGAGCCTGGATGCCATCTCCCTTTGCGACCGCTGCTACGACGCCCGGATCGTCGCGTCGACCGGCTGGCCGCGGCTGCCGGAGTCGCCGGGGCCGGAGACGATCGCCGGGCCGGACGGGCGGCTCCACCGGATCGTCTACCGGCTGTGGCGTTCGCCGGGCGGGGTGGCGGTGGAGGCCGAGGAGGATGGCGAACCGTTCGACGGCTTCTACGCCGAGATAGTCGGCCCGCACGACGCGGACCCGGGGCCCCTGGTCGAACGCACGCGGGCTGCGTCCCGGAGGTGCATAGGCCGCCAGGTCCTGGAGCGCGCGCCCGGCGGGCCCCACTGGATCATCTCGGGCGACGACCTCCGCGGTCGGCTCGTCTGGAACGAGGACGGCGAGCCGTACGACGTGGTGGTCGATGGTCGACGCCTGGGCTGGGAGGAGTTCGGCCGGGCGCTCGGGCCGTTCGAGGGCTGGGAGTTCCGCCTCAGCTTCCGCCACGAGGACGTCGACGCCGACGAGCGCGAGCCAGCGGCTGACCCCGCGGGTGTGCTCATCCCCTTCGCGCCCACTCCGGATACCCGCCTCCACTGAGGTCCATCTACTCCGCGTCAGCCGTTCGCGTGGCCTTCGAGGGCGCGGGCGAGCCGGCCGAGCAGGTCGCCGACGTCGCCGAGGAGCATGGCGAGCTGTGACTCCGAAGCCGGAGGCGCGTCGCCATAGAGGATCTCGTTCCTGAACTGACGAGCCCCGTCGACGCGGCGGAGCAGCGGACGAACGTCCCGCCCGAGCACGGCGGCTGCGCCCTCGATGGCCGCCCGGTGATGGCCGGGCTGACTCGTGAGGCGATATCCGGCGAGGAGCAGGATCCCGACACAGGCGCGAAAGCCGGCCTCGTAGGCGATAGCCATCGCCCGGTCGCGATCGACCCGGCCGACGACATCGCCCGCCAGGGCCAGGTCGGACCGCGAACGCTCCAGCCACCTGCGAACGCGCCCCGGATCCGGCGGCTTCCGCTCAAGGAGGCCCAGCACCACGAGCGATTCGAGATCCCGGAACCGCATCAGCGCGCCTCGATGGAGTCGACGCGCGTCCGCGGACCCGCCAGGACGTCGACGACGAAGGGGTCGCCGGCCGATGCGAGAGCATCGAGCTCCGCCCGGGTGTAGGCGACCATGTTCACGTCGCGCCCGAGCTCCTGCTCCACCTCGACCAGCCGCTCGGAGAGGGCCGCCCGATCGACGGGGCCGATCACGAGCAGGTCGATGTCGCTCGACGGCCGCTCGGTTCCGCGCGCATGGGAGCCGAAGATCCAGGCCTCCTCGATGCCTGCGACGCCCCCGAGAGCGGTCCGGATGAGCGCCTCCGCGCCTATCGTCCGGAGCACCAGGCCGCGGACGTCGGCGGCGATCGGCGAGTCCACGTTCACGCGGTACCGGCGGGTCCGCCCCACCGTCTCCGACGCCAGGATTCCTGCGTCCTCGAGTCGCCGGAGCTCGCGCCCGACGACCTGGGACGGGTTCCCGAGTCGCCGGGCGAGCTCGCGGGCGTGCGTCACCAGCCCCGGGCTCGCATAGAAGGCGGCGAGGGTCCGACGGCGGACGTCGGAGGTCCCGAAGATGAGATCAATGGCACCGTTCATGGTTCAGTATTGAACAATAGATGGTTCAGATGCCCGGCGCAAGGGCGGCGATCCCCGAACCGGCCGCGCCGCGCCGGCGCCATTGAGGCGGACGACAAGCCAACGGCTAACCTTGACAGAGTTGGCCGTTCTGGACCATCGTATGACTAACGTTGTCGCAGTTAGCCAAGGATTTCCCATGCGCCTCCCGGATAGCGCACCTTCCTTCGCGGACCTCATTGCGCGACCAGCGCTGTCCAGCAGCCTTCCGCGCGTGCTCTCCGAGGTGACGAGCCCGCTTGTGGGCGGCCGGTACATGCACTGGGACGACCTGCGACGCCGCACGCCGCCCGGTGGCCTCACCAGGGAGGAGTGGTGGCTGGGAATCGTTGCGGCACGCCAGCCGGCACTCCGCGACATCCCCCTGCGGGCAGCCGACGGGCGTCCGTTCCACTACTCCTTGCCGGACCCGGTCCTGGAGCTGCTCCACTGGATCGACCAGCACGCCTCGGGCGAGGTGATGGTTTCGGAGACCATCCGAGATCCGGGGGACCGACGGCGGTACCTCGTCAACTCGCTCATCGAGGAGGCGATCACCTCGAGCCAGCTCGAGGGGGCGAGCGCGACCCGGCAGATGGCGAAGGAGATGCTCCGGTCGGGTCGCCCGCCGCGAGATCGGGCGGAGCGGATGATCCTGAACAACTACCAGGCGATGACCGAACTGCGGGGCCTGACCGGGCAGCCGCTGACCCCGGACGTCGTGTTCCAGCTTCATCGGACGCTGACCCATGGAACGCTCGATGACGCCGATGCTGCCGGCCGCCTCCAGCGCCCCGACGAGGAGCGGGTGAGAGTCGAGTGGTCGGATGGGACGGTGACCCACGTTCCCCCGCCGGCAACTGAGCTCCCCGCTCGACTGGACGCGATGTGCGCGTACGGGAATGGCGGAGGCGAAGGATTCACGCATCCGGTGGTGCGGGCGATCCTGCTCCACCTGTGGCTGGCCTATGACCACCCGTTCGAAGATGGCAACGGGCCCACCGCTCGAGCCCTGTTCTACCGAGAGATGCTTGCCCGGGGCTACTGGCTCTTCGAGTACGTGTCGATCTCGCGCCTGCTGCTACGGGCACCTGCGCAGTACGGGCTCTCCTTCCTCCACGTGGAGACCGACAACTTCGACGCCACGTACTTCCTCCTCTACCAGCTGGGCATCCTCAGGCGGGCAATCGAGGAGCTCCTGGCGTACCTGGTACGGAAGATGGCCGAAGTACGAGAGACGGAGAACCTCCTGCGACGAACCGACCTGAATCACCGGCAGATCGCCCTGCTGACGAATGCGCTCCGGCACGGGGATGCGGTCTACACCGTCCACTCACACTCGGAAAGCCACCGTGTGACGCGCCAATCGGCGCGCACGGACCTTGCGGATCTTGGACGGCGCGGCTTCCTCGAGCGTCGAGTCGTGGGCAGGCGTTTCGAGTTCTTCCCCGCTCGCGACCTCCGTCGCCGGCTCATGACCGCGTCGAGCTGATCGGCGGTTGGGGCGGACCCGGGCGCGCCTCATGGCCGATCCCACGTTCGCGGCGGACGTGGCCCGGGAGAACGCGGTCATGGCCGAGCTGGACCTGGTCCAGGCCCGCCGGGCGACCAGGATGACCCAGGAGGACGTGGCCGCCGCGATGCGGACGACGCAGGAGAACATCTCGCGCATCGAGCGCCAGCGCGACGTCCGGGTCTCGACCCTCGTCGCGTTCATCCGGGCCCAGGGCGGCGAGGTCGAGATCACGGCAGTGTTCGGCGGGACTCGGGTCAGCCTGCTCCGCCCGGTCGACTCCGCGTGAGGGCGCCGGCCCGGCCGGCGCGACGACCGCGACGGGCATGAAGCCGGCGATGAGCGGCTGGTGAGCCGCCGTCGGTAGCCTCGAAGCCTCCGATCGCGTCCGGTGTCGGCCCACCCGGGGATCCGTCGGCCGCCCGCTCGTCCACCCTCGTGCGATACTATGTGTAGTACTGGACGCCATGGCATTCCGAACCTGCCGCGAGGCGATCGCGATGCGTTCCCGCACGGCCGGCTCACACCGCACGTTCGCCAAGCCCGGCTGCACTCGCAATGTAGTGTGAAGATCTCGTCGTCGGCCGCATGCGGGCTGCCCGCGATGGTGTCAGCCCGCCGGCCGCCGCGTCATGGAACGGTGATACTGGGGGGCACCGGACCGGCAAGGGTCGCAGGAAGCGGTGGCGCCGGGACGGCCGGTCCGGCTGCGACGCTCGACCGATGGAAACCAGTCAGGAGGATCGCCGATGGTCGTGTGCGTCGCCGTGACACACGATGGGATGATCGATCCCCGCTGGGGGCGCGCCGCGCGCGTCGCGATCGCCGACGTGCGGGGCGGAGCCTTCGCGAGCTGGCGGGAGTTCGACGTTCGCTGGGACGACCAGCACGACGTGGGCACCGAGGGCGGGCATCACGCCCGGGTGGCGGGCTTCCTGCGCGAGCACCGCGTGGAGGTCGTCGTGGCGCACCACATGGGCCCCCCGATGCAGCACATGCTCGGCCAGATGGGCATCCGCGTCCGGCTGGAGGCGAGCGGTGATGCGCGCCGGGCCGTCCTCGCGATGACGGCCGCGCGGGCGAACTAGGCCTCCGGCAGGCCGAGGAGCGCCCGGATCCGGTCGGGGTCCATACCGCCCCTGCCGCCCGCCCGCTCCCCGTCCTGCCGGCGCTGCCACGCCATGTCATCGAGGAGCGCCAGCACCTCGCGGCGGCCGGCCGGGTCGCGCAGCGCCTTGCGGGGCGTCTGTCCACCCAGCGCCGGGATCCGCTCGTCCACCCAGCGGTGCTCGAAGTCGCGCATCATCTCGTCGAGGACGGCACCAACCTCCGGATGCTCCGCGGGGTCGAGGAATCCCGCCGCTGCCGCCCCGTCTCCTTCGGCCGTCGCCGCCTGCTCCCGGTGCTCGGCGAGCGCCTCCTCCACGCCGCGCTCCTCCCGCTTGACCAGCCGCGAACCAGGCGCCGCCTTCAGGAGGAGCCGCACCAACCGATCGGCGCGCTTCGCCGAGTTCGCTTCGATCGTCGCCGTGTCGCCGTCGATCCGGATCGTGCCTCGCGTCCACTCGCGTCCTCGCCGTGCGACCGTCTCCGTGAACACGCCGTCGCCATCGTCGCGCAGCGTGCGGGCCAGCGCCTCACCCGCGGTGGCCGGATCCCTGAGCCGGTAGGTCGCGGTCACGAGGAGGATCGGCTCACCTTCCATGTTCTGCATCCGCGGCGCGGGTGTGGGGAAGGCGATCCAGCGAAGCTGGCCGGCGGCGTCGTTCGAACGGACCAGGTTCGTGACATATGCCCGCCGCGACCTCGGGACGAGGATCCCGTCGGTCGTGAGCAGCCGGCCCGCCGCGTCGGGTCGCAGGCGCAGGAACACCAGGTCCAGCGGTTGCGAGGTGCGCGACAGGGACCGGTCGGCGACCTCTACCGGCGCGTCGTCGGCGACGATGTCCCGCAGGGTGACGCCCACGCCCGGGCGCACGGACTGCACCTCGTAGAGGCTGCGCCGCGTCGAGCGCCATGCCTCCGCGAGCGACCGCTCGGCGGCCGGCAGGAGCGGGCCGCGCGCCTCGAGGAACCGGTCGAACCAGCCTCGGTCGAAGAGCAGCACGTCGACGGCCATGGTGTTCCGCTCGCCCAGCAGCAGCTCCTCCGCGGCCGCCGCCTCCCTCGAGTGCGGCACGCCTCCGCCCGCGGCCGCCGCATGGGGTTCGCCGATCACCTCGTGCACCAACTTGACCAGCGCCTGCTGGACGTTCGGCTGCTCGATCCAGAGCGAGAGCTTGCGGAACAGCGCGTCGGCCGGATTCGGGGCGGCACCGGGCGCCGGGCGGTCCATGTGACAGGCCTTGAACTTGCGGCCGGAACCGCACGGGCACGGGTCGTTCCGACCGATACGCTCGAAGGCCGGCCGCACGAGGCTCTCCAGCCAGGCGCGCCACGGATCGTCCGGCTTCACGCCCAGGGCGCGCAAATGGGCGAGGGCGGCCGCGTAGTTGCCGCGGTCGATCTCGTTGCGGTGGAGCGGGATCCGCGCCGGGAAGAAGTCGGGGTCGGCGGCCAGCGCCGCCCGATAGTGCTGCTCCGCCTCTTCAACGGCTGCCCGGGCCTCCGCGCATGCCCCGAGAAGGAATTCGGGTCCGGCCGCCAGGCGTCCCCGCGGAGCGCCGGCCCGCAGGTCGGCGACGAACGCCTCGAGGCCCGGGTCCGTCCAGGCGTACTCCGCGAGGGCGAGCGCCACCCGCTCCAGCCCGACGAGTTCGGCCACGTTGCGCCGCATCGCCGAAGAGTCGGCGGGACGCGTGCCGTCGGCCGCCGGAACCCGCCAGACCACGTAGAGGTCCAGCACCAGGCCCAGCGTCTTCGTCTCCTCCTCGTCGAGGTCGAGCCCGGCGGCGAGCGCGGCGAGGGTCGCGTCGTCGAAGCCGGGCACGTGGTCCGAGTCGTCGTCGAAGGCGACGTCGAGCTGGTCGAGATCGTCGTGATCCTCGTCGTCCTCGATATCCCGGCCGGCGCGAGAGCGTTCGATGAACGCGTCGAGCCGCGACCAGTCCCGCCCGGCGCGCCCGATGAAGCCGTGGTGGACCTCCAGACCGGTGTCTTCGAACAGCTCGCCAAAGGGCGGCAGCGGCTCGGCGAAGAAGTCCGGCTCGTCGGCGAGAAGCTCGACGAGGACCTGACCGATCGCGATGACCGGTTCGCCCAGCGGGCCGGGGGGTGTCGCCTCCAGCCGGCGGCGCGTCGCCTCGACCAGGCGGCGGACGCGCATGCCCGCGCTCGGGGCAGGCGGTGGAGCCAGTCCGACCTGGAGGACGTGGTCCAGGGCCGTGATTCGAACGAGCGTTCCCGCCGGTCCCTCGAGCCAGCCGACCGGTCCGCGGATGGCGAGGCCCGTGTCGACTCCCGTGGCCAGGCGGGCGACGCCGCCGCGCAGGACCTGGAACCGGGCGCCCGTCGGAAGCATGAGCGCGAACGGCCGGACCGCCGGGAGATGGGCCAGGTCCGCGCCGACCGCCAGGCTGTTCGACGCCACTTCCTGGGGCGTGAGGCGGTGGGTGGCGGGGATCGTCAGCAGCGTCTCCAGCAGGATCCAGCGGTCGTCGTTCAGGTGGTGGAAGCGTGGATCCCACCCGAGCTGGCGGGTGACGGACGCGGCCGGATCTGTGGCGCGCGAGATGCCGCGCTCGGCGACGTCGGCGGCGATCTGTGCGGTGGTCCGGGTGTGATGCGTTCGGAGCAGCCGGATCGCGGCGTCGGTGATGGATTCGCGGGGCATTCGGTGGTCCCTCGGACTCGGGCGAGTGGCGGGTGTGCTGGCACTGTACGCGCCGAGTGGCCCTGCGTCGGTCGCCGCAGAGCAGCCGGGTCTCGGGATTCGGGGACGGTCTGCCTCGGCGGTGCCGGATCGGGTGAACCGACCGTCCGCCGGGCCCGCAATCTGCCGCCGCTGATCGTGGGGGACGGGCACGTGGTCCTGCCTCGATCGATGACCGGCGGGGCACCCATCCTCGGCCGCGGACGCGGCTGTGCAGCAGTGTCTCCCGGTAGGCCGGACGGATCGGGGTTCGGACCACAAGACGTCGTGGTGGGTGGGCCATCGCGGCCCTACATCGTGTGGTGTTGGCTGGCGAGGAAGGATTCGAACCTTCAATCCCCTGATCCAGAGTCAGGTGCCTTACCGTTAGGCCACTCGCCAGTGATGCCCTTTCGGGCCTACCGAGTCTACCCCGGGTGGTCACCCGGCTCAACCAGTGATCCGGCAGGGCGACCTCCAGGCTATGCCGTGTTGTGCCGCCCCTGCGCCTGGACCTTTGCCCACGTGTCCTTGAGGGTGAGCGTCCGGTTGAAGACGGGGTGGTCAGGCGTCGTTTCGGGGTCCGGCGTGAAGTACCCCAGCCGCTCGAACTGCACGGTCTCGCCCGCCGGCGCCTCGGCGAGGCTGGGCTCCACCAGGCAGCCGTGGAGCACCGTCTCGGAGTCAGGGTTCAGGTCCGCGAAGAGTTCGCGGCCATCCGCTCCCGGATCCGGGCGGCTGAAGAGGTAGGCGTACAGCCGCACCTCGGCGGGCAGGGCGTGCTCGGCCGAGATCCAGTGAAGGGTCGCCTTGGGCCGACGGCCGTCGGGGGCGTCTCCGCCCCGGGTGGCCGGGTCGTACGTGCACCGAAGCTCCACGATCGCGCCATCCACGTCCTTCACGACCTCGCGACAGGTCACGAAATAGGCGGACCGAAGGCGCACCTCGCGGCCCGGGGCCAGGCGGAAGAACTTCGCCGGCGGCTCCTCCATGAAGTCGTCGCGCTCGATCCACAGCTCGCGCGTGAACGCCACCTTCCGGGTCCCGGCCGACGGGTCTTCCGGGTTGTTGACGACGTCCATCTCCTCGACCTGCCCCTCGGGGTAGTTCTCGATGACCACCTTTAGGGGGTCCAGGACCGCGAAGCGGCGGGGAGCCGTCCGATTGAGGACGTCCCGCACGGCATGCTCGAG
>CAZVPS010000024.1:0-16954 GCA_964629105.1 uncultured Anaerolineaceae bacterium | reverse complement strand
TCGGTCTCGTGCTGATCCTGCTGGGCGGGGCCGCCCTCCTGGTGCAGGTGGGCGGGCTTTCGATCGGCTGGCCCATCTGGATCCTCGTCCCCGGGATCGCGCTCGTCCTGGGCGCCGTCGCGGTCGGAGGCCCGGGCGGCAGCGGGATGGCGGCCGTCGGCGGGATCGTGACGATGGTCGGCGTCGTCCTCGCCGTCCAGGAGGCCGCTGATCTCTTCCAGACCTGGGCGTACGCCTGGGCCCTGGTGGCGCCCGGTGGCGTCGGCGCCGGCCTGACGGTCTACGGCCTCTTCGCCCGGCGCGGGGAGGATCTCCGGGGTGGCCTCGGCGCCCTCTTCGTCGGCGTGGTCCTCTTCCTCGTCGGCTTCCTCTTCTTCGAGGGGGTCGTCGGGCTCTCCGGCGACCGGTTCGGGAGCCTGACCGACGTCGCGGTGCCCCTGGCCCTCGTCGGGATCGGCGTCGTCGTCCTCGTCGGGGCGTTCATCCCGGGCCCGTGGCGCCGGCCCTACCTCGTCATCCACGATACGCAGGACCGAGCGGCCGCCGAGCGCGGCGACGGCGGGACCGGCTGGGCGGCGCCCGTGCCGGACCGGCTGGCGATCCCCCTCGAAGGTGCCGCCGACGCCGAGGTGATGGTGACGTTCGGGGCCGGCCACCTCCGGATCGGCGCGGCGGCACCGGGGATGCTCGTCGACGGGACGTTCGCCGGCGGGGTCCGGGTGGAGCGTGGCGGGGGGCCCGGGCGCGCCCGGCTTGCGCCGCCAACACCGCCGTCGGACTGGGCCCTGAACCGCGCGCCCTACGCCTGGACGATGGGCGTGAGCGGCGAGGTGCCCCTCCGCCTGCGGGTGGAGTCGGGCGCCGCCGACGCCGACCTGGACCTTGGCGGGCTGCGTCTCGCGGAGCTCCGGCTGCGCACGGGCGCCAGCGAGACCCGGATCGCCCTCCCGGCCACGGCGGGCTTCACCCGCGTCGACGCCGAGGGTGGCGCGGCCGCGATCCGCTTCCGCGTCCCCGAGGGCGTGGCGGCGCGGATCCGCTCCTCGATGGCCCTGGGCTCCAGCGACGTCGACCCGGTCCGCTTCCCCCGCAACGCGGAGGGGAGCGCCTGGGAGTCGCCGGACTTCGGGAGCGCCGCCAACCGCGTCGAGATCGACGTGCGCGGCGGGATCGGGAGCGTCTCGGTCCGCTGATGCGCGCCCTCGTGCTGGAGCGTCCGGGACCGCTTGCGGCCGGCGAGCCGCTGCGGATGCGCGACGTGGCGGACCCCGAGCCCGGGCCCGGGGAGCTGCTCCTCCGCGTGGCGGCCTGCGCCGTCTGTCGCACCGACCTCCAGCTGGTCGAGGGCGACATCCCGGCCCATCGCCTTCCGACGATCCCGGGTCACCAGGTCGCCGGACGCGTGGAGGCGGTCGGCGCGGGCGTCGACGGCTGGCGTGTCGGCGAGCGGGCGGCCGTCGGCTGGCTGGGCGGCACCTGCGGGATCTGCCGGGCATGCCGGGACGGCCGGGAGAACCTCTGCGCCGCGGCCCGCCTCACGGGCTGGGACCGCGACGGCGGGTTCGCCGAGCGGATCGTCGCGAGCGCGGACGTCGCGCTCCGGGTCCCCGACGGCTTCGACGACCTGTCGGCCGCGCCGCTCCTTTGTGGAGGGGTCATCGGTTACCGGTCGCTGCTGGTCTCGGGGATCCGTCCCGGCGGCCGCCTGGGCCTGTACGGCTTCGGCGCGTCGGCGCTGCTCGCGATCCAGGTCGCGCGTCACTGGGGCTGCGAGGTCCACGTTGCGACGCGATCCGAGCAGGAGCGCGCCCGCGCCCTCGAGCTGGGCGCGGCCTCCGTGGGGGGGTACGACGACCCGCCGCCCGCCCCGCTCGACGCGGCCGTCACGTTCGCCCCGGCCGGCAGCGTGGTCGTCGCGGCCCTGCGTGCCCTGGACCGGGGCGGCACCGTTGCCATCAACGCAATCCACCTGGACGGGATCCCGGCGTTCGCCTACCCGGACCTGTGGTGGGAGCGGAGCCTCCGCAGCGTCGCCAACTACACGCGGGACGATGCGCGCGCCTTCCTGGAGCTCGCCGCGGCGATCCCCGTGCGGACGCGCGTGGAGGCGCTCCCCCTGGCCGCGGGTGCCGACGCCCTGCGCCGCCTTTCCGCCGGGACCCTGGACGGAACGGCGGTCCTGGTTCCCTGATCGTCCGGCGCCATACCGCGGGCACCGGCGCGCGCCGGTCAGGTGGCGCGGGCGATCCGCGCCACCCGTGCCCCGGTGAGCCGGGCGAGGTCGGCCGGGGAGAGCTCCAGCTGGAGGCCGCGCCGCCCGCCGCTGACGTGGATCGTCGCCAGCGCCTCGGCCGAGGCGTCGAGGACCGTCGGGAGCCGTCGCCGCGTGCCGAGCGGGCTGATCCCCCCGATGACGTAGCCCGTCGCCCGCTCGGCCTCCGCCGGCGCGGCGAGTGCCGCCTTCCGGGCACCCATCGCGGTGGCCAGGGCCTTGAGGTCGAGCTCGCCGGCGACCGGCACGATCGCGGCGACCAGCACCCCGTCGACCGCGGCGACGAGGGTCTTGAAGACGCGGCCGGGGTCGAGCCCGAGCGCGGCCGCCGCGTCGAGCCCGTACTGCGGCCGCCGATCGCGATCCCGGGGTACCGCGGGAGCGGGCGCCCGGTACTCGTGCACGACGTGGGCGACGCCCGCCGCGCGCAGGGCCTCGAGCGCGGGCGTGCCGCGTCCGCTCACTCGAACTCGCGGTGCCGGGCGACCGTGAGGACGAGCGTGGTCGCGTAGAGGGCGGTCAGCCCGAGGAACGGCCAGCTGATCCGGAGCCCCAGCGGGAAGAGCGTCACGACCGCGAAGAGGAGGAGGATCGCCACGACGAGGGGCCAGAAGCGCCGGGCGAGCACCAGTCCGCCAAGCAGGAAGTGGACCGTGGCGAGGGCGAGCCCGGCCGGCACCACGACCAGGAAGAAGCCGAAGACGGTCGTGTTGCCCCCCGACCAGCCGGGGACGTCGACGAGGCCGAGGTTGGCGGCGACGACGAGGAAGGTCGCGGGCAGGAGCACGACGAGGACGAGCAGGCCGACGGTGCCGAGGAGGCGCCCGCAGATCGTGAGCAGCTGCGAACGATCCTGCGCTGGGACCGCCGGTCCCGCCTCCCGCCCCTGGTTCCTCATGCCGGCTGCTCCTCCCGTGCGCCGCCCTGGCGCCCAGCGGCGAGGATACCGCGCACGCGGGCGGGCGGCCGGCGGACAATGGGCCAAGGCTCGTCCGTGCCGCGGGCGGCCGGCGGAGGAGCGGAGACGAGCGAATGAGTGACGGCGGTCCGCGGTTCGGCGCGGCGTTCTGGATCAACCGGACCGGTTGGCCGGAGCTGCGCGACGCCACGCTCGCCGCCGAGGCGGCCGGCTGGGACAGCGTCTGGCTCGACGACCACCTGCTGTGCGACGAGGGCGACGACCTGGACCCCAAGCTGGAGGGCTGGACCGCGCTTGCCGCCCTCGCCGCGATCACGACGCGGGTGCGCCTGGGCCACCTCGTGACGGCAGTGACGTTCCGGAACCTCGGGGTCATCGCCAAGATGGCGACCACGCTGGATCACGTGTCGGGGGGCCGCTTCGTCCTCGGGCTGGGGGCCGGCTGGCATGCCCGCGAGCACGAGGCGTTCGGGATCGATTTCGGGTCCGGCTTCGGCGAACGGCTCGACCGCCTCGACGAGGCCGCCGGGCTGCTGCGGCGCCTCCTCGACGGGGAGGTGGTGACGCACCACGGGCGGTTCTACGACCTGGACCGGGCGGCCTGCGCGCCGCGGCCGCTGCAGGCGCGCCTGCCGATCCTTATCGGGGGCACCGGCCGGACGAAGACGCTGCGGACGGTGGCCCGCGTCGCCGACGTCTGGAACGCCTACGCGACGCCCGAGCAGCTGGCCGAGCTCACGGACGTCCTCGCGGCGCACGGCGCCGCCGTCGGGCGCGACGTCCGCGGCATCGAGCGCCAGGTCTACGTCAACCTCCTGGTCCGTCCCTCCGCGGCGGCTGCCCGCGAGGAATGGGCCGGGGTCCGGGCGACCCACGACATCCAGCCGGGCGAGGACCCGCTGCACGCGGGCGGCAGCCCGGAGGAGGTCGCGGCGGCGCTCCTGCCGTACGCCCGGGCGGGCGTCGACGAGATCGTCGGCGTCCTCCGGACGCCCTGGGACCGCGAGACGATCGACCGCCTCCCCGAGGTGCGCGCGGCCCTCAGTACGGCTCGGGAATGAAGGTCTGGTCCTCCATCGGCGGCCGCACGTAACCGATGTCCTTCTGGCGCGGCGGCAGGACGATCGGCTGGGGCGTGAGGTCGCGATACTCCACCTGGGAGAGGAGGTGCGCGATGACGTTGAGCCGGGCGCGCTTCTTGTCGTCGGAGCGGACCACCCACCAGGGCGCCTGCTTGATGTCCGTGTGGGCGAACATCTCGTCCTTGGCCTTGCTGTAGTCCATCCAGCGGGACCGGCTCTCCACGTCCATCGGGGAGAGCTTCCAGCGCTTCGTGGGGTCGGCGAGGCGGTCCTGGAAGCGGCGTTCCTGCTCGCCGTCCGCGACGCTGAACCAGTACTTGACGAGGATGATCCCGCTCCGGACGAGCATTCGTTCGAACTCCGGGCAGGAGTGCAGGAACTCCTGGTACTCGTCGTCGGAGCAGAAGCCCATCACCCGCTCGACGCCGGCGCGGTTGTACCAGCTGCGATCGAAGAGGACGATCTCGCCGGCGGCCGGCAGGTGGGTGACGTAGCGCCCGAAGTACCACTGGGACTTCTCGCGCTCGGTGGGCGCCGGCAGGGCGACGACGCGCGCCGTCCGCGGGTTGAGCGGCTCCACGATGCGCTTGATCGCGCCGCCCTTGCCCGCGGCGTCGCGGCCCTCGAAGATCACGACGACCTTCAGGCCCCGGTCCTTGACCCACTCCTGCCACTTGACCAGCTCGACGTCGAGCCGCCGCAGCTCGGCCTCGTAGGCCTTCGTCGTCAGCTTCGGCCCCCCGGCGCGAGCCTCGGAACCGGCGTCGTCCGACGCGCCCCTGGCCATGCTCGCCTCCTCGTCGCTCTCCCGGACCCGGGCTCCGACGGCCCGCAGGTCCGGCGGGCCATTTCGATTATGCTGCCCGCACGTGACCTTCGATAGCCTCGGCCTGTCGGCCGAACTCCTCCGCGCGGTGGCCGATGAGGGCTTCACCGCGCCCACGCCCATCCAGTCCCAGGCGATCCCTCTCATCCTCGAGGGTCGGGACCTCATGGGCGCGGCCCAGACCGGGACCGGCAAGACAGCCGCCTTCGTCCTCCCGATCTTCGAGCGCCTCAAGACCCACGCGAACACCTCGTTCTCGCCGGCTCGCCATCCCGTGCGGGCGCTCGTCCTCACGCCAACCCGAGAGCTCGCGATGCAGGTCGCCGCGATGGCCGCGGCCTACGGGCGCCACGTCGCCCTCCGCTCGGCGGTGGTGTTCGGCGGCGTCCCGCTCGACCCCCAGATCAAGGAGCTGCGGTCCGGCGTGGAGCTGCTCGTGGCGACGCCCGGGCGCCTGCTCGACCTCGTTGGCCAGCGCGCGGCGAACCTTGGGCAGGTCGAGATCCTCGTCCTCGACGAGGGGGACCGGATGCTCGACATGGGGTTCATCCCGGACATCCGGCGGATCCTCGCGCTCCTCCCCGCGCGGCGCCAGACGCTCCTCTTCTCGGCCACCTTCTCCGACGAGATCCGGCGCCTCTCCAGGGAGTTCCTCAACGACCCGGTGACCGTGGAGGTGGCGGCCCGCAACGCCACCGTCTCCACGGTGCGCGAGGTCCTCTACCCGGTGGACCGGGAGCGGAAGCTCCAGCTCCTGGAGCACCTCGTGCGCACCCACGACCTCCGCCAGGTCCTCGTCTTCACGCGCACGAAGGTCGCCGCCCGGCGGATCGCCTCGGACCTGGACCGGCACGGCTTCGCCGCCACCGCGATCCATTCCGACCGGACCCAGGCCGAGCGAATCCGGGCCCTCGCCGACTTCAAGTCGGGCGAAGTCGAGATCCTCGTCGCCACGGACGTCGCCTCCCGCGGCCTCGACATCGAGGAGCTCCCGGTCGTCGTCAACTTCGAGCTCCCGACCAAGGCCGAGGACTACGTCCACCGGATCGGCCGCACCGCCCGCGCCGGCGCGAGCGGGATCGCGATCAGCCTCGCCTGCCCCGACGAGGTCGACTTCCTGCGCGCGATCCAGCGCCTCCTGCGGCGGGCGATCCCCGTCGAGGTGGTGGAGGAGTTCCTCCCCGACCCGGAGACGCCCGTGCACCCCCTCCACCCTCGCGGCGCGGACCGGATTCCGGCCCACCAGCACAAGGCCAGCCGGGTGCACCACCACCGCTGACGGCGGCGCGGGCGGAACGGCCCCCGACCTCGCGCCGGACGGCCCACGGCCGCCGGGCACCCTCCCCGGTACCATGGCCACGTTCAGCAGGCCCGTCCCGCCGTGCGGCGGGGACCCCCGAGGGAGCATCGTGAGCATGTCGCAACCGCGCCGAATCGGCATCCTCACCGGGGGCGGCGACGTTCCCGGCCTCAACTCCGTCATCAAGAGCGTCGTCTATCGCTCCACCGAGCTCGGCTTCGAGGTGATCGGGCTCCGCCGGGGCTGGGAGGCCCTGACGCACATGCGGCCGGGCCCCGACCTTGACCCCGAATACGTCCGCCCGCTCGACCGCGTGAACACCCGGACCATCGACCGGACCGGCGGCACGTTCCTCCACTCGAGCCGCACGAACCCGAAGAAGATGCGGGCCGGCAAGCTCCCGTCCGTCGTGTCGGACGAGCGCCTCGCGTCGCTCGAGACGAGCGAGGGCGTCTACGACTTCACGCCCGTCGTGCTCGAGAACCTGGACCGGCTCGGGATCCACACCCTGATCTCGATCGGCGGCGACGACACCCTCTCGTACGCGAAGGTCCTCGCCGACGCGGGCGTCCAGATCATCGCCATCCCCAAGACAATGGACAACGACGTCCGCGAAACCGAGTACTGCATCGGCTTCTCGACCGCCATCACGCGGGCCAAGGACGCCATCAACCGGCAGCGGACGACGCTCGGATCGCACGAGCGGATCGGCGTCTTCCGGATCTTCGGGCGCAATGCCGGCTTCACGGCGCTCTACACGGCCTATGTCACGTCCGCGCGGTGCGTGATCCCGGAGTACCGCTTCGACCTCCAGCACCTCGTCGACGTCCTCGTCGAGGATCGCCTCAACAACCCCAGCCGCTATTCCTTCGTCATCGCCTCGGAGGGCGCGCTCCCGCAGGGGATGGAGCTCAAGGAGGTCGGCGAGGCCGACGCCTACGGGCACCGCCACAAGGCGAGCATCGGCGAATTCCTGGCCGACGAGATCAAGCGCCGGACGGGCATTGAGACCGTCAACTCGGAGCTGACGTACGACCTCCGCTCCGGCGAACCAGACGCGTTCGACCAGATGGTGGCGATCACCTTCGCGAACGTCGCCATGGAGCTCGTGGTCGATGGGAAGACCGGGCAGATGACCGCGATCCGCGACGGACGCTACGGGTACTGCCCCATCCCCGAGCCCGGGGCCCGGACCGTGGACGTCGAGCACGCCTACAACGTGGAGCGCTACCGCCCCCACTACGAGAACAAGATCGGCCTGCCGGTCCTCCTCACGCCGTCCGTCGTCTGAGCTCGCGCTCCGGAAAGCCCGACGAGGGCGCCCGCGGGCCGGCGGGGCACTCGCTGCCCGGCAGGCGCCCCCGTCAGCGTGACGTGTCGGGGTCCGCGACCCCGGCGCGGGCGGCGCGCCGCCGCTCGGCGTACATCCGCTCCTCCGCCGTGCGGAGGGCGGTGTGCAGCTCGCCGACGGCACTCGGGCTCGCCCAGCCCACGGAAAGGCGAAGCGCCACCGCGCCGGCGTCCAGCCAGCGGTCGCACTCGCCGCGGATCCGCTCCACGTAGTTGATCGCCTGGATCTCGTCCGTCTCCGGGAGGAGGGCGAAGAAGCGGCCACCGCCGACGTGGGCCACGCGATCGGTCCGACGCGCGCTGCGCCGCATGGTCTCGCCCACCGCCGCGAGGATCCGACGCGACGCGTCGACGCCGAAGCCCCCCTCGAACCGGGAGAAGCCGTCCAGCTCCGCCACGACGATGCCGATGGGACGCCGGTACCGGACATAGCGGGCGTTCTCCTCGGCCAGGATCCGCTCCCAGGCGGCCCGCGAATCGAGACCCGTCGGCTCATCCACGTAGGGATCGGCCGGGATGGAACCCGTCGCATCCACCGCAGGGAGGTTCGCCGCCGCCGTCGGGCCGACCGGGACCGCGTACGCCGCCTCACGACGGCGCGGCGCGATCGAGAGGAAGCCCTCGATGACGTCCTGCTCGCGCGGATCGTGGACGCGGCGAGCGGCGGCCTCAAGGTCCGCAGAGGTGACCGCGGCCTCCTCGGCGAGATGGTCCGCGTCGGCGTGTGCGGCAGGCGGCTGCGGGCGCGCCTCGGGCGTCGCGGGAACCGGTACCGCGACCGGAGCCGCGACCGGAGCCGCGACCGCCATCGTGACCGGTTCCGCCGGAACCGGCTCGGCCGCCGGCGCGACGGGCGCGGCCTGGCGCCCGCCGTTGCGACCTCGCCGGGCGATGAGGGCGCCAACAAGGAGCAGGAGGATCGCAACCCCCGTCACGATGAGCGCGACGAGGACGTAGGTGAGCTGGTCCGACGACACGTGGTTCCTTCGTTCTTCCTCGCTCGTGCGTTCCCCGGCGGTGCCCGCGCCGGCGGCTTCGCACGACCGCAGCCGCACTCTACACGCGACCGGTGGTCGAATGGGACTGCCGGAAGGTCCCGGGCGACCATCTTCCGGTGCCCCGGGTCACCGAGCGAGTGATCTGGTGGGGTTCGGGGTGGTTCGCCCGGTCCAGGGCCCGCCCGCGCGCGGCCGAGCGGCCGAGCGGCCCCGCGCGAACGGCGCGCCCGCCCGCTACTCTGTGGGCGCAGACCCGCCCGCAAGGATCCTCGATGACCGACCCGACCCCGCCCGGCCTCGAGCCGGGAACGCCGGACGCCGCGCCCGACATGCCGGCCGCGCCCGAGACCTCCACCCCGCCCGAGGCCGCACCGCGCGACCTCCTCCCGACGCCGCATCCGTGGCCGTCGGACACGACCGCGATGCAGGCGCTCGCGGGCCGCCCACGTCGCCTCGCCGTCCTCGGCTACCTCGGCGCGCTCGTTGTCGGCGCCGTTATCGGCGCGACGGGCCTCGCCCTCGCGACGGGCGCCATCGGCAGCGCGGCGCCGTCGCCCTCCCCGGCCGCGACCGCAGCGCCCGGCGCCGGCCCGTCGGAGCCGCCGAGCGGGAGCGGGAGCGCGATCGGACGGCCCGACGCCCCGGTCACGATGGAGATCTGGGCCGACTACCAGTGCTCGTTCTGCCGGCTGGAGGATCACCTCTTTGGCGGGGCGATCGACCGCGAGTACGTCACGCCGGGCATCGTCCGCGTCATCCACCGCGACTTCGCCTTCCTGGGCCAGGAATCGATCGACGCGGCCATCGCGGTCCGCTGCGCCGGCGCCCAGGATCCCGCCGCCCGGCTCCGCTACCACGACGCCCTCTACACCTTCCAGCAGGGCCAGAACCAGGGCCGCTTTGCGCGGGCGAACCTGGTCCAGATCGCGGAGATCGCGGGCGTCCCGTCCGAGACCGCGTTCACGGCCTGCCTCGACGATCCCGCCGTGGCGAAGGCCGTCGCGGACGAGACGGCGGCGGGCCGCAACGTGGGCGTCACCTCCACGCCGACGCTCCGCCTTCGCGGGCCCGGCGGCGAGCGGGTCCTGACCGGCTTCAGCCAGACGTGGCCAACGCTGCGGGACGCCCTCGAGGCCGTCCGCGTGGCAGCCCCGGAATCGCCGTCGCCGGCGGGCTCGGCGGCGCCGTCCGCCTCCGCCTCGCCGTCTCCGTAGCCCGCCTGCCTGCCCGCGGCCTCAGCTGGGCGCCGCCAGGTCCCGCCGGGGGAAGACCCAGAGCCCGTACGCCACGGCCGCCGCCCCCACGGCCGCGAGCACCGCGAGGTCGCCCGGCCTGATCTCGCCGGCGAGGATCTCGGACGGCTGGAAGTACGAGAAGATCGACCACGGGCGCAGCCAACCGATGTCGGGCCAGACGACCGCCAGGAACTCGACCGCGTACGACACGATCGTGAACCCGAGGGCCAGCCCCAGGGCCGGCCCGAGTCGATCGAAGGACGCCGATGCAGCCAGGGCGAGCGCCGCGAGGGCCGCGAAGAGGAGGACCGCGTTCAGCCAGGCCAGCGCGAGGCGGTCCAGCCACAGCTCGCCCACGACCCCGGAGGCGACAGCCCCGGCGACGACGCCGGCGACGTTCGCGGTGAGCGCCACGACGACGAAGAGGAGCGTCGTGGCAAGGACGGTCGCGTAGAGCCGGCGCCGCGAGATCGGCCGCGCGAGGAGCACCTCCAGGGTGCCGCGCTGGCGCTCGCCGGCGATCGCGCTCACGGGCTGGCCGATCGCGAAGACCGCGACCATCGCGATCGGGATCGGGTGGATGAGCCCGATCGAGACGGATCCGCTGAGGCTGAAGACGTTCGCCCCGCCGAACGCGGCGAAGACGTCGAAGAGCCCGGGGAAGAGCCCGTTCTCGACGGCCCCCCGGAACTCGGCGCCGAATGCCGCGTAGGCCACCGGCAGGAGGAAGCCCCACAGCGGAAGGCCAAGGGCCACGACGGCGAGCCGCCAGCGAGTCGCCGCCAGCGTGCGGCGGGCGAGGATCGCGCTCACGACGCGGGCCCGTCCGGCTCGCTCGCCGCCCCGACAGGCTGGTCCGGTTCATCCGTGTAGAACTCCAGGAACGCGTCCTCCAGGCGGGCCGGCTCGATCGTCAGGTCGGTGACCTGCGACCCGGCGATCGCGGCCAGGAAGGGCCGGACGTCGCCCTCGAGGTGGCACCGGAGGTGCCCGTCGACGACCACGACGTCGGAGACGCCGGGAACGCCGGCGAATTCGGGCGCGGGGCCCGCCAGCCGCATCTCGACCGTCCGCCGGCGTCGCGCCAGGAGCGCCCCGATCTCCTCGAGGGCGACCAGGCGCCCGCGCCGGACGATCGCGACCCGGTCGCAGACCCGTTCGACCTCGGAGAGGATGTGCGAGGAGAGAAACACGGTCCGGCCCGCCGACCGCAGCTCGTCGAGGATCTCGTAGAAGGACCGCTGCATGAGCGGGTCCAGGCCCTCCGACGGCTCGTCGAGGATCGCGAGCTCCGGGTCGTGCTGGAGCGCCTGCACGATCCCCAACTTCTGGCGCATCCCGCGGCTGTAGTCGCGGACCGGGCGGGCGAGGTCGGCGGCGGCCAGCTCCAGGCCGTCGGTGAGCCGCGCCCGCCGGACCGGCGCGCGGCGATAGAACGCCCCGAGGTAGTCGAGGAGCTCGATCCCCGTCATCGCGTCGTAGAGGGCGATCCCGCCCGGCAGGTAGCCGACCCGGCCCCGGATCGCGACGCCGTCGGTCTCCGTGTCGAGGCCCAGCACGCGGGCGGCGCCGGCCGTCGGGTGGAGGAACCCCAGGAGCAGCCGGATGCAGGTGCTCTTGCCGGCGCCGTTCGGGCCCAGGAAGCCGAAGATCTCGCCCGGACGGACCTCCAGCGTCACCTCCTCGAGGGCCCGGATCGGATCGCGCCGTCCGGGGCCGAATCGTCCGAGGGCGCCGCCCTGCGGGTAGTGCTTCGACAGCGCGACCGTCTCGATGGCGTTCACCTGCGGGGGCTCGGCAGGATCATCCCGACCTTCATCGACGCTCCTCCGCGAGAAGCGCCCGGAGCGCCTCCGCCAGGTGCGCGTACTCGGCGGAGTCATTGTGGAGGTGCGCGGAGACGCGGAGGAGCCGGCGACGGCGCTCCCCGGGGACCGGATCGCGGGGCCAGGGATGGAGCGGGACCTCGACGGCGGCCGTCGCCAGGAGGCGCGCCTGCAGCGGATCGGGGTCGGCCGGCCCGCGGGCGGCGAAGCCGCGATCGGGCGGCAGCTCGATCACGGCCATGGAGCCGAGCATCGTCTCCGGGGCGAGCACGGGACGGCCCGCGGCGGACGCCAGGACCCGGCGCGCGTCGGCGGCGAGCCCGGCATTCCGCGCCATGACGGCCGGCCAGCCGCCGGTCACCATCCCGTTCACCGCGTCGAGGGCCGCCGGCACGGCGAGGAAGGGCGTCGGATCGGCCGTCCCGGTCCAGTCGAACTCCTTGCGGAAGGTGGAGCGCCCGGCTCGCGGGTCGTTCGCCCCGTGGCTGATCGCGAGCGGGCGGATGGCGGCCTGCCGGTCGCGCCGCACGTGGAGGAAGGCGGCGCCCTTCGGGGCGCAGACCCACTTGTGGAGGTTGCCCGCGTAGAAGCTCGCCCCGAGGCCGGCGAGGTCGAGCGGGAGCATCCCGGGCCCGTGGGCGCCGTCCACGAGGACGGGGATCCCGCGCCCCTCCAGCGTCGCCACGAGGCGCTCCACGGGCAGGACGAGCGCCGTGGGGCTCGTCACGTGGCTCACCAGGACGAGCCGCGTCCGCGGCCCGACGGCGGCGAGCACGCGCTGGGCGACCTCGTCGGGCCCGGACGTCGGCAGGGTGATCCGGGCGACCACCAGCCGCGCCCCGTCGCGGGCGGCGGCGAAGCGGGCCATGTTGAGGGCCGCGTTGTACTCGTGGTCGGTCGTCACGAGCTCGTCGCCGGGGGCGAAGCGGAGGCTGCGCAGGACGGTGGCGACGCCCGCCGTGGCGTTCGGCACGAAGGCGAGCTCCTCCGGGTCCGCCCGAAGGAAGGCGGCGAGCCGCGCGCGCGCGGCGTCGAGGCGACCTTCGAGCGCCCGGCCGAGGAAGGCGATCGGGTTCGCCTCCAGCTCGGCGCGGAGGTCCGCCTGCACGGCCAGCACGGCGCGCGGGCAGGCGCCGAACGAGCCGTGGTTCAGGAAGACGAGGTCGGGGTCGAGCGCCCAGGCGTCCGCGTGCGGGGCGCGAGGGGGGCGTGCCGGGGGCCGCGTGTCGTCGTGGTCCGTCATGTCGTCGTGGTCGGTCATGCCGTCGTCCCCCGGCGCGGCACGCGGGCGCGCCGGACGTCGGGCAGGAGGGCGAAGCCCAGGCCGGCGACGATGGAGGCCGCGCCCATCATGGCCAGCGTCGCCGTTCCCCCGATCGCGTCGAGGAGGGCACCGGCCCCGAGGGCCCCGATCGGCATGAGGCCGACCGACAGCGTCCTGGCCGTCGCGCCGACCCTTCCCAGGAGCGCGTCGGGCGACAGCTGGGTGCGCAGGGTCAGGTACGAGACCAGGACGTTCGCGTTCAGGATCCCCGCCACCAACGACGCCCCGACGAGGACCGGGATCGGCGCGGCGAGGGCGACCACGAGCAGCGTCAGGCCCATCCCCACGCTGCCGACGAGCATGACCGGCCCGACCGCCCGGAACGCCATCCGGGCAGCCACGAGCGAGCCGCCGAGGGCGCCCACGGCGAACGCCGAGAGGACGAGGCCAACGACGTCGGGGCCCAGGCCCCGGTCGATCGTGACGTAGAAGATGAGGCCGCTGGTCAGGCCGGCGTAGATGACCGAGGTCGTCGCCCACAGGGCGATCACGGCGCGAAGCGTCGGCTGGCGGGCGACGAACGAGATCCCCTGCCGGATATCGTTGATGAGGTGGGTCGGCTCGCTGCGCGCCGCCGGGCGCAGCGAGCGGCGGACGAGGAGAAGGGCGCCCGCCGAGACGGCGAACGTGATCGCGTCGATCGCGATCGTGGGGCCCGGGCCGATCGCGTTGGCCAGGAAGCCGGCCAGCGCCGGGCCAGCGATCCAGCCGACGTTGAAGAACGCCTCGAAGACGGCGTTGGCGCGCGCGATCTGGCCGCGGCCCACGAGGCCGGGGACCGCGGCCGTGAACGCCGCGAGCCAGAGGACGCGCAGGACGTTGAGCGGGAAGGTGACGAGGAGGATGAGGGCGAGGGTGGGGCCGCCCAGCCAGACGGAGATGGGGATGACGGCCGTGAGGAACGCCCGCCCGAGATCGGCGACGAACATCATCTTCCGGCGGTCCCAGCGGTCGGCGTAGGCGCCGGCCGGCAGGCCGACGATGAGATCCGGGAGCGTCGAGAGGACGCCGACGATCCCCATGGCCAGCCCCGACCCGGTGAGGGCCAGGACAAGGATCGGGAGGGCCGTGTTCGTGATCGCGTCGCCGAACGAGCTGATCCCCTGCCCCAGGAGGACGACCCAGAAGTCGCGGTTGCCCCGCAGCGGCGCGTCGGCGATCGCCGGCGCCGCGACCGCAGGGGCCAGGTGGAGCGGCTCCTCCTCCGCACCGCCGGGGCCGGGGGTGGTGGCGGGGTGCGTCCCGGGCGCCGCGGGGCGGCCGACCGGGTCCGCGGCGCCGACTTCCGGGGGCGGCAGCTCGGTCGCCGCGGGCGTGGTCGTCGTCACGGGCGAAGCGTACGCTCTCTCCTCGATGCAGTTCGCGATCGAGATCCCGGACTTCGGATCCGGCGGCGACCCCCGCGTCCTCGTCGACCTCGCCCGGCGTTCCGAGGATGCGGGCTGGGATGGCTTCTTCGTCTGGGACCACCTCCTCGTCGATCCGGCGTGGACGCTGGAGATCGCCGACCCGTGGATCGCCCTCGCCGCCATCGCGCAGGCGACGAGCCGGATCCGCCTCGGCCCCATGGTGGCGGCGCTCCCCCGGCGGCGGCCGTCCAAGCTGGCCCGCGAGACGGCCTCCCTGGACTGCCTGAGCGGCGGGCGGCTGATCCTGGGCGTCGGCCTGGGCTGGCCCTCGGAGGCGGACTTCGGCTGGTTCGGCGACGAGGTGGACCTGGCCCGGCGCGGCGCCATGGTCGACGAGAGCCTGGCGATCCTCGAGGGGCTCTGGCGCGGCGAGCCGTTCACCTTCGCGGGCGAGCACTACCGCGTCGGGACAGCCACCTTCCTGCCGCAACCCATCCAGGAGCCGCGGATCCCCGTCTGGGTGGCGGCGCTGCGCCCGGGGCCCGACGCGCCCCTCCGGCGCGCCGCCCGCTGGGACGGCTTCGTGCCGGCCGCCGAGGACGGGTTCCTGCCCCTCGAGACGTTCGCCCGCGACGTCGCTCGCGTCCGGGAGCTGCGGGCCGAGGCCGGGACGCCCGCCGACGCGCCGTACGACATGGTCGCCTGCGGCGCGACGCCGGGCGACGACCGGGCGGCCGCGATCGAGACCGTCGCCCGGTTCGAGGCGGCCGGCGCCACGTGGTGGCAGGAGATCGTCTCTGACGGGCTCGGCGGCATCGACGAGATCCGGGCCCGGATCGCCGCGGGGCCGCCGAAGGCCTGAGCTCCGGGCCGGCGCGGCGGGCTGAGGCGCGGGCCCTACTCGGGCGCATCCTCTCAGCGGCCAGGCCGCTCGGATCACGGCCCACCCGCACGAGGAATCCGGCGAACCGCCCAGGCGCCGGATTCCGTGAGCACAACGTGCCCGAATTCGAGCGGCTCGGCCGCTGGAACCGCGCTCGGTCCACCGTCGGAGTCCTCGGCCGTGCGGCCGCGACGGCCGAGCAGATGCCGTGCGGGCCCTACTCCACGATCGCGGCGCAGGGGTCCTCGTCGCCCGGGAGGAGCGGGCGGACCGTCAGGCCGTGGGTCGCGGTGGCCGAGGCGGTCGCGACGAAGGGCGTCAGCTGGGTCGCCCCCGCGAAGAGCGGGCGGAGGGCCGCGGCGAGGTCCCCGGCGGCGATCCCGCAGCGGGTGCCGGGCTCGCCGCGCACCGGCGCCCCGAAGGCGTCGAGGGCGGGATCCGTGACGGGCCAGACGACCGGCGCGGCGCCCGGCCAGGGCTCGGGCGGCGGGCCGACGATGACCGCGTACGACGCGGGCACATGCGCCTGCTCGGCGCCCAACTCCGGCTCGAGCCAGCCGGCCAGATCGAGCAGCCGGTACCAGAACCGCGCGAACGCAGCGGGTGTGCCGGGAACGGCGCCGGGGCAGGCCTCGGTCGGCGGGCAGGGGAGAGCCGCGTTGGCGTCGCCGACGAGGTCGTAGGTCACGCCGTCGACCACGATCTGCAGCCTCGCCGCCGCGGCGCCCGGGGGCAGCGCCCCGCCGGTGAAGTCGGCGCCCTGCCGGAGGATCCCCGCGTCCTTGGCCGCCTGGACCAGTGCTGCGACGCCCTTCGGGCTGATCGGTCGCTCCATGACCGGGCTGACGAGCGGCCCCGGGTAGATCGCCGCCACGGCGCCCTCGGTCAGGACCCGCCCGTCCGTCGTGACGACGAGCAGGGGGAGGTTCCCGAACGTCGAGCGCGGCGGGAGCGCCTGCGTCCACGAGGCGCGGATCACGAAGCCGGCGGGCCCGGGTGTGGGTGTGGGAAGGCCCGGGCTCGGCGCGGACGGGGACGACGACGGCGTGGCTTGAGCGCCACTCGAGCACGCTGCGACGAGTAGGCTGACGGCGAGCGGGGCGAGGAGGCGGGCGGGACACCGGGAAGGACCAGGGTTCACGGCTTGGGCTCCGACGTGGGGCGGGGACCGGGCGCCGCGCGACGGCCGGCGGCCCGACCACCCGACGCACCGGCGGATCGGAAGGTTCCCGGCCGCGCCGTCGTGCGATGCTTACGCTCCATGAACGCCTCCGGTCATCCCCACCCCGCCTTCGAGGCCGCGGCCGCCCTGCGTGATCTCGCCGTGGGCGCCGTGCTCCTGGACCGCCACGGAGCCCTGACCGTCGGCCGGTCGCTCGACGAGGCGGTCGACCGGCTGGAGGTGCTCGACCTCCTCTGCTCCGCCAGGGAGGCGGCCTGGCTCGCACGCGGCGACCCGCGCCGACGGACTCGCGGGCAGCCTCGCCCCGGTGCCGCCAGCCGGACGCCGCCTCCGATCCGCCGCCGACCGTGACCCGGAGGGAGGCCGATCCGCGCGATTCGGAGGGGCTGCCGCGCGCCGCCGGTGGG
>CAZVPS010000023.1:5654-17080 GCA_964629105.1 uncultured Anaerolineaceae bacterium | reverse complement strand
CCCGCGCCCGCGCTCGCGCCGGCTGCCGAGCGCACCGGCCCCAGGCCCAGGCCCAGGACGCGGCCGCGGATTGCCTGCCACTCCTCCGCGAGGAGGCTCATGTGGATCTCGTCGGAGAAGCGGCCATCGCGCCAGATCGCCTCGCGCGACCGCCCTTCCACGACGAAGCCGACGTTGCGATAGGAGCGGATCGCCCGCTCGTTGAAGGCGAAGACGGAGAGCCCCACGCGGTGGAGCCCGAGCGTCCCGAAGGCGTGGTCCAGCATGAGCGCCGTCGCCTCCGTGCCGTAGCCGCGACCCCAGCAATCGCGCTCGCCGATCGTGATGTGGAAGAGCGCGGAGCCGTTGTCCCCGTCGAGCTGGCTGAAGGCGCAGGTGCCGATCAGGCGGTTCGTCTCCCGCAGGTGGATCGCGAGGGCCAGTGAGCCGGCGCCGGTGACACGCGCCTCGAAGAAGCGGCGCACCTCGTCGGTGCGCATCGGGCCGTCCTGGTAGCGCGTGAGACGGACCACCTCGGGATCGGCGTACCAGCGCGTGAAGGCCGCCACGTTGCGCGCGGCGTGAGGGCGCAGGACGACTGCCCGCCCCTCGATCGCGTCGGGAAACCAGCTCAGGGACCGCATCGGGGCGAGCGTATACCATCGCGGCGGCCGCTTGAGAGGGGAGCAGCCCATGCACCGGTGGAGCGAGATCCCGCGGCACCGGCGCTGCCGGGAAGTGGAGCCCCGCGCCTGCGACGAGCGTGCGCGGCGACGAGCGTGCGCGGCAACGAGGGCGCGCGGCGCCCGCGGTGCGCCCCGGCGCCGCGATCCGCGTTTCGTTCGTTGGCCTGCAAGGTCGGGGCGGCTAGACTGCCGCAATGAGCATGCCCTTCGATCCGCTGGGGAGCCTGCGCGCGATTCCGCTGACCCTCTACACGGAGCTGCTGGTTGTCCGCGGGACGATCCAGACCCTCCAGCACCGGGTCACCGACATCCTGAACCAGGCGGTCGAGCCCCACCTCGTCCTCGAGGACGTGACCCTGGAGGAGTACGGGTCGACGGACCTGCCGCTCCGCGCCGAGTTCGCCCAGGTGAACCTCGCGTCGGTCCTCTTCGCGGTTTCGCTCACCACCGTCGAGCCGATCCGCGAGCTGCGGACGCCGAAGATCAGTGAGCGGGCGCTCCTCTCGGTGCCCCCCTTCCGGGTTGTCGGCCAGGTCCACCTCCTGCACGAGCGAAGCCTGCGCGAGAGCCTGGCCGCGCTCCAAGGGACCTTCATCCCGGTCACCGACGCCACGTTCTGGTCCGAACGAGTGGGGGAGGCGCGGCAGGCAGTCGCCTTCGTCGGCGTGAACCGCGCCCGCGCCCAGGTCTTCGCGCCGTTCCGCGAGGTCGATCCGTGGGCGGGCGTCGGCCACGCCGCGGGCCGGACCGACGAGCCGGAGCCGCCGACGGCCGGCTGACCGGCGCTCAGCCCTGACAGCCAGCTGACCGGCGCTCAGAGTCTCGCTCCCTGGGGGGTCCTTGACCCGCCCCTACGCGAAGAGACTCTGCGAGGCGGCCCTGCCCGGCGCTCAGCCCTGCGGCAGCGCCGTGTCGGTGCCCGGCACACCGGCGCCCGTCAGGGACCGGTCGGGCCGGTCGCGACGAGTGGCCAGCGGACCCCTTCCGGTGCGCTGCCCTGGCCGCCGACGAAGGGCGACGTGACCGGCAGCACCTTCTCCGCATGGCACCGGGCGCAGTAGACCGGCTGGTGGCAGTAGGCGCAGGACTGGTTGCCCGCCTCGCGGATCGCCTGGGCGTGGTTGGTCAGCATCTCGTCGTGGTTCACGTTCACGGCGCCCGTCTTGTGGCAGTTCAGGCAGTAGTCCCGGGCGTGGCACTCGCCGCAGCTCTGGGTGCCCGGATCCACCGACGTGGCCACGTTCCTGTGGTTGAAGACGTAGACCGGGTCGTCGTGCGTCGCGGGCGGCTCGCCGAGGGGCAGGCTGGCGACGGCCGTCCCGATCTGGGGGAAGGTGTGGCACGTGTCGCATGTCGCCGGGATGACCTCCGCCTGGACGACGCCGTCCTTCACCAGGTGGTGCCCGCCGTCGTGGCAGCGGAAGCAGCCGGGGAAGTCGAGGTGACCCAGGAAGTCGGGGTAGCTGGCGGCCGTCACCTTCATGTCCGGCGTGGCGGTGAGCCGGTAGAGGACCTTGATCCGGGCGACCGCCGCGTCGATCGCGCTGCTCTTCGTTGCGGCCACGGCGGGGTAGCGGAGCTGGTAGAAGCTGCGGAGCTTGTCCACCTCGGCGTCGGCGGTCGTCTCGTCCGGGTAGCTGGACCACAGGATCCGCAGCCCCTCGCGCTTGATCCAGGGGAGCGCCGGGTCGATGCGGCCGGCGGAGAGGTCGGCATCCATGCCCCGGCGCGGGTTGGGGATCGCGTGGCCCACCCGGTTGTGGCAGGAGATGCAATCCATCGTCCGTTCCCTCTCGGCCGCCTTGAGGCGGTCGATGTCGGGCTGGACGTCCTCCGCCACCTCGATCTGGTCCTGGGCGATGAACTCCCGGACGGTGCCGTCGTCCCCCGTCACCGCGACGTAGTCGATCTTCTCGGCGTTCTCGGTGGGTGTCCGGAACTCGACATGACGCAGCACGTGCCAGTGGACGCTGCGGCCCACGTCGAAGACGTCGCCGGAGCCGGGCCGGATCATCAGGGCCACGAACTGGCGGGTGTTGACCTCGTCCTCGGTGAAGGATGTCCGCGTCACCAGGTTCGCCGTGGCCAGCCGCTCCAGCGAGTGGCAGCGCAGGCACGTGTCGTCCACCGACGGCAGGGCGCTGTGATCCGGCGGCGGGACCGGCTTGGGGTACAGCCCGGTGATCACCTGGATCAGCTGCCGCGTCCCGTTGAGCTTGGCCTTGATCCAGCCGTCCACGCCGGGCTCCACGTGGCACTCGCCGCAGGTGACGTCCCGGTGCGGTCCCGCCTCGTAGGCGGCCAGCTCGGGGCCCATCTGGTGGCAGCGCCCGCAGAAGTCGGACGTCTCCGTCCAGTGGATGAGCGAGACGCTGGTCCAGACGCCGGCGAAGGCGAAGGCGCCCACGACGAGGAGGATGGCGAAGATCCCGCGCCGGGTGCGCGGGAGACGGATGTGGAACGAGCGGCCGCGCAGGCGGCGCCGCCCAGCCGGGGCCGCGCTATCGTCCGCGGCGGCCGCGACGCCGTCCTCGTCGAAGTCGACCGCGTCGACCGGGATGCCCGCGTCGAGCTCCGTCGAGACGACCGGGCGCGCGCCCCCGGGGGTCGCGTCGACCGGCTTGTCGGCGGGGGCAGGCGTTCCGGGCTCGCTCATCGGGGTGGCTCCGTCAGCCGTTGACGATCTGCTGGACCAGCTGCTCCATGTCGTCCGGAGAGAGCCGGCCGATCCGTACATCGCGGATGACCCCGTCGCGCCCGATGAAGAAATGGAGCGGGATACCGTAGGTCCGGTAGAGGTCGGCGATCCTCCCCTGCGGGTCCGCGACCATGGAGAAGGTGAACCCTACCCGCGCCGCGTAGTCCTTCACCGCCGTCGCGTCCTCCTGGATGAAGATGCCCAGGACCGCCAGCCCCTGGGGCTGGTACTTCGCGTAGGCCGCCTGGGGGTCCAGGGCCTCCGCGCGGCAGTCCGCGCACCAGCTGACCCCGATGGTCAGCCACGTCGGCTGGCCCTTGAGGGCTGCCATCGAGACGGCGGCGCCATCCACCGCCGTCGCCTGGAAGTCCGGCGGGAGATCACCCGCCCGCGGCGGCTGCCCGAACGGGCGTTGCCCCGCCAGCAGCGTCACGCCGTCATCGGCCGGCTGCTCCACGATCCACACGGCGGCCCCGACGAGGACCGCGGCCACGACGAGGACCAGGATCGTCCGGAGCCGGCCCGAGGCGAGGCCGGTCGGGCGCGGCGCGGGAACCTGCACCGCATTCATGGTCATCTACTGTCGGTCGGTCGGTCGGTCCGGGCTCAGCCCAGGCCGGAGTAGCTGTGGAGCCCGCCGAAGAACAGGTTCCCGAAGTAGGTGAAGAGGGTGGCCGCAAACCCGATCAGGAGGATGATCGCCGCCTTGCGGCCGCGCCAGCCGCGCATCACCCGGGCGTGGAGGTAGGCGCCGTAGATGAACCAGGTCAGGAGCGACGCGGTCTCCTTGGGGTCCCAGCCCCAGTAGCGGCCCCAGGCGATGTCGGCCCACAGGGCGCCCAGGACGATGACGAGCGTGAGGAACGGGAAGCCGACGACGACCGCCCGGTAGCCGATCTCGTCGAGGACATCCGGCTTGGGGAGGCCCCAGCGGCCGGTCTCGGGCTGGACCAGGCAGAGGAGCGCCGCGGCGAAGGCGACGGTGAAGGAGCCGTAGGCCACGATCGCCGTGGCGACGTGGACGGTGAGGAGGAGGTTGTTCTGGAGGGCGGGGAGGAGGGGCTCGATGTCGGACGGGACCGTGGCCGCGTAGCCGAAGAGGGCGAGCGCGACGGGGAGGGCCAGGAGGCCCAGGATGCGCTGGTGGTACTTGCGCTCGAACCAGTAGTAGGCGCCAAGGATGCCCCACCCGAAGGCGATCGAGAACTCGTACATGTTGGAGAACGGGCCGTGGCCCGTGGCGAACGAGCGGAAGAGCAGGCCGGCTCCCACGAGGACGAAGCCCAGCCACCCCAGGAGGCTGGCGTAGTGCCCGATCGACGCGGTCCTGGGCCCTGAGGTGAAGCCGACCCGGCCGGTGGACATCGGGACGCCCGCGGCCGCGAGCCGGGCGGCCCGCACGCCCGAGATGGCGTAGAGGAGGTACCCGATGAGGGCCAGGAGGGTGCTCAGCCCCCCAGCGACGAAGGCGTATTCGGCCATCTTTCCCATGGTTCAGCGCTCCTGGCTCTTCGCCCTGGCCGTCAGGGCCTGGCGGATCTCGGTGACGATGGTGGTGAACTCGGCGTCAAAGCCGCTGTCTCGGCGGCCAACCGCGGCGATGGAGAGCGAGCTCCCGCCGCCCGGCCGCGCCACGAGGCGACCCCAGATGCGCCGGTGGGGGACGTAGAGTCGGACGGCGAAGCCGACGACGAGGAGGATGCAGCCCAGCCAGACGAGCGGCGTGCCGGGATCGTTGGCCACGCTCAGGCCGGTGAACTTCATCTCGCGGTCGAACGAGAACGTCAGGCCCTCGATCGTGGCCGGCTTGCCCTGGTCGATCGTCTCCTGGACGACCGCCGTGCCGGTGTCGGCCCGGCAGAGCTCCACGACCACCTGGCCGGGCTTCACTTTCGGGTCGCTGGGACCCGAGGTCGAGACGACCCAGGCGGTGAGGCCCTGCTCCGGGAGGGTGAAGGTGCCGACCTTGTTGCCGCCCTCGTTGAGCGTCCAGGCCAGGGGCACCCCCTCGGAGAAGAGCGTCTTGCCGGCAGCATCCTTCACGGTCATGTCGGCCGTCGGGCCGAAGAACGCCTGGTAGAACGAGATGCCCTCGTAGCGGAGCGGCTCGTTGACCCGGAGCTGGTGCTGGGCGACCACCTGGCCGTCCTGCCTCACGGTCACGTCGCTCACGTAGTCGAGCGGTGCGCCCGTCCTCGGGCTGTAGGGTCCTTGAAGGAGTTGAGGGTGATCGTCGCCCCCGCCACCTTCGGGATGGCCGACGTGGCGCCCTCGGCCAGCATGAACTGCGAGTCGCGGAAGCCGTACATGGAGCCGACCATGGCGCCGGCCAGGATCAGGACGATGCTGATGTGGGCGAACAGGCCGGCCCACGCCGCCCAGCGGTTGCGGTCGAAGTAGAGGCGGATCGTCCCGTCGTCCTCGACCAGGGACCGGTAGTGGTGACGCTTGAAGACCTGCCGGGTCGTCTCCTGGACATCGGCCGCGGACCGGTGGAAGGTCATGGCCTCGTGCTGCGGCGCATGCTCGAAGAACGCGGGGCCCACGTTGAGGTGCGGCTTCGTCACCGTCCGCCACGTGCCGGGGATCCGGTGCACGGTGCAGGCCACGAGGGAGGCGGCGAGAAGGGCGCCGAGAATCCGCAGCCAGATCGACGTGAAGATCGTGAAGACCTGGAGGCGGTCCAGGATGTCCGTCCAGCCGCCGAAGCGGGGGCGGATCTCGGCCAGCCAGCCAGCCTTCGCCTGGGGGTCGTCCATGGTGCCGGCAGGCGCCTGGATGACCATCGTCCCCACGAACGTCAGCACCGCGAAGGCGAGCATCAGGACGAGGGCAAGCTTCATCGACGTGAGGAAGTGCCAGAGCTTCTCCAGCGCGGAGTCCACGCTGCCGATGCGCTCGGCGGCCGGGGAGGGCAGGGCGCCGCCGGCGAGCTCGTTGGTGGTTGCGTTCTGCGCCATTCGTGCGCCTCCGTCAGCCGCCGAACGGCGCTGTGAACGCCGCGAGACGCGCGAGCAGGTTGGTGACCATGAGGACGCCGAGCGCGACGAGCATCGCCCCGCTCACGAGCGAGACGGCGCGGTGGCGGCGCCCGACCCAGCCGAGCCGGCGGGCGACCCACGTCGCGCCCATCGCGACGGCAAGGAACGGCACGGCGAGGCCGGCCGCGTAAGCAAGGAGGAGGACGGTGCCCTGGGCCACGCTGGCGGTTGTCGAGGCGAGGCCGATGATGCCGCCCAGGATGGGGCCGATGCAGGGGCTCCAGCCGGCGGCGAAGACGACGCCGAACCCGAGCGAGCGGCCGTAGCCCCGGACGCCCAGCGTCGCCCCGGCGCCACTCAGGGCCATCGTCCCGGTGCCGCTCATCGTCGCGCCCATCGTCGCGCCTGCGCTGCCCGTCGCCCCGCCGCCGAAGGCAGGCAGGGGGCGGGTGTCCCGCCACAGGGCGCGGAGGTTGATCACCCCCGCAACCTGGAGCCCCAGCACGATGAGGATCGCGCCGCCGGCGATGCGCATGTACTTCGCGTTGTCGGCGAGCGCGTACCCGATCGCCCCGATCGAGGCCCAGAAGGCGACGAAGACGAGCGTGAAGCCGGTGACGAAGGCCAGGCCGTGGAGGAAGCTCCGGCGGCGGTCGGACCCACCCGCCGCGCCCATCATGTACCCGATGTAGGCGGGCACGAGGGGCAGGCAGCACGGCGAGGCGAACGAGACGACGCCGGCGGCGAATGCCACCATGATGCCGATCCCCAGGCCGGCGTCGATGCTCATGGCTGGGGGCTCCCGGAGGGCGCCGCGGAGGGTGCCGGCGACGCGGCCGGGGTGGCGGCCGGGCTCGTGGCCGGCGTCGAGCTCGGAGCCGCGGAAGCTTCCGGCGACCCGTCCGGGGCGGGCGAGGCCAGCACCATGCTGGCGATGGCGCCGAGGTGGGCCTTCACCGTCTGCGCGATCTGGCTTTCGGGATCGAGCTCTACCACGCGGTTCCAGTGCAGCTGAACGGCCGCCATGTCGGGCGGCTGGCGGTTGAAGTAGAGGAAGCCGAGGTCGTAGTGCGCCTCGACGTTCTTCTCGTCGATGTCGAGCGCCCTGCGCCAGGCCACCTCTGCGGCATCCATGTCGCCTCTGTTGAAGTCGGTGGCGCCCAGGGCCAGGAAGCCGCGCACGTTCGTCGGTTCGAGGGTGGTGACCTTGGTGAACCAGTCGCCCGCGGTGGTGAAGTCGCCGATCTTGTAGTACTCGTCCCCGAGCGCCATCAGGGCGTCGGCGTCCTTGGGGTTCGCCTGGATCTTCGCCATGAGCTCGCCGACCGCGGCCTGGTCGAGCACCAGGGCACTGGGGGCCGCGGTCGAGGCCGCGGCGGAGTTGCTGCCGATCCCCTGGGCGCCGGTGCTGCCGAAGCCGTAGCCGACTACGGCGACGATCCCGACGGCCGCAACGGTCGCGCCGACCAGGGCCAGGTTGCGGAACGCCTTCGAGGCGAGCATGTTGTTCAGCGCGTTGCCGCGCGGGGCGCTCACCGCCCAGCGGGCCGCCAGGGCGGCGGCCCGCTGGGCGGGTGTCCCCACGACCTCGCGGTGCGCGGTCGGGTCTACCTCGGCGAGGAGGGCGTCGATCTCGTCGTCGCTGACGATCCGTCGACCGCTCTCGTCGTAGCGTGTCTGCGGGCCTCCCGCCGGCACGGCAGCCGCGGCGGGGACGGCCGCGGCTGCTGCCGGAACAGGAGTGTCCCGGTGGGCCGGAGGTGTCGCCGGCCCACCGGGAAGGACGGCCGACCGTGCGCCTGCGCCGACGAGGGCGACGGCGCGAGCTAACGCGGCCGGGTCCGTAAGAAGTGCGTACGCCTCGTCGGCCCCGGCGGCCTGGGCGCGAGCCCAGGAGCGGAGATCGCGGGGCGCCGCTGCGAGGAACGCGGAGACCGCCTCGTGGGCGGCGCTCACGTCCTCGGGGGTGGCGGACGGGTCCAGGCCGAGACGCGCTAGGAGCTCGCGCTCCATCTTCTCGGGGGTCGTCGCCTTGCTGCTGACGGTCGGCACGCTCATCGCGCCGCTCCCGCCGGGCGCGCCCACCGGGCGCGCGCTCGTGCTGCTTCCATCTCCGGTTGCCCTCGTTGCGCACCGGGTCCATGCCCGGTCTATGACACCTGCGACGAAGTGTCGGCCTCACGCTCGACTGATCCCATCCGCCGGGCGGCACAAATGCGCGCGCACGCATGGGTTCGGCCGATAGGGGGAACGCGGCGGGGATGTACCGATGGGCACACGGGGTCCCCGGCGGGCCGGGCCGCGCGGCCATGTCGCCACCGCGTCGATCTCGGCACTTGTCGTCACTGCAGCCATTGGGCCGCCGAGCCGACCCGGGTGTCGGCACCTGCTCCCCGGCGGCGACATCGGCCGACATCCCGCGGACGGGCCACGCTCAGCCCCGCCCGGTCAACTCCGCGTTCAGCGGCCTACTGGTCGCCAGGGCGACATCTGCCGAAACCTCGGCGGCGCCCGCGGGCTCCTCGGGCGGGGCGGCGGCGCCACGCAGCGCCCGTCGCTCGGAGCCGCGGCACGGCGCGGCCGTCAAGAGCCGAGGTCAGTAGTTCTTGCCGTTGTGGTCCTTGCCGTGGCAGACCAGCGTGCAGGAGCCCCCGCCCGTCCGCGACTGCCAGCTCAGCGTGCCGTTGTACGCCAGCACGTTGGGCGCGAAGTTGATGAGTCGCGGATAGGTCCCCTGGGTCCCGACCTTGTACGTCGTGGAGTGGATCCGGAAGTGGCATTCGGCGCAGATCGCGTTGCCCTGCCCGGCGCCGGCGGTGTCGATGTCCGTGCCGCCCGCTCCCTTGCCGGCGAGCCCGATCACGTGCTCCTCGTGGAGCCGGAAGTTCGTGGCCGACGAGGTCTGGTTCAAGAAGGGCTCCTCGGCGTGGCACACGAGGCAGAGCGCGGAGTCGGCGGCGGCGTATGCGTCCGCGGAGGACTTCAGGACCCGGTCGCGGTAGTTCCGGATCAGGATCCCGCGGTACTGGCTCGTGTGCGGGGCCAGGTCCGAGCCGGCCGCCGGCGGGGTCGTGGCGTTGTATTTCCGCGGGTCGCCGTGGCAGTTGACGCAGCGGATCGTGCTGTTCGTCGCGAAGCTCCACTGCTTGTACGGCGACGTCCCGCTCAGGCTCAGCCCCATCGCCGCCGTGGCGTTCTTCCCGGCCGCCTCGACCGGGTGGTACGAGGTGTTGGCCGGGTTGAGCTCCACCCCCTTGTCCAGGGCGAAGCGGGAGGCCGGCTGGCCCGTGTTCGACGGCAGCGTCGTGAACCCCGAGTGGCACTTGAAGCAGACCTGGTACTCGCGGGTCGGCTGGAACCCGACCGTGCCGTCCAGGAACGTGTAGGTGGGCGACGTGCCCGCCGCCCCGTTCGTCACCGAGACCCCGGAGATGGTCGCGTTCTGGCCGGCCACGGTCCACCCGGTCGTCGTCTGCGTCGAGAGGGCGGCCGTGGCGTTGTGCGGGTTGTGGCAGTCGCCGCACTCGCTGTGCCGGTTGGAGACGCCGCCGAACTCGTTGTTCATGGCCAGCGTGTGCGTTGTGGGGACCGTGGCGTCGTGGCGGTAGTAGCTGCGGGTCGTCGAGTCGTTCGCCGGGACGGCCGGGTCCGTGTACTGCGACTTGGTGTTGAGGTTCGAGCCGGTGCCGTCGTGGCAGGCGAAGCAGAGCGAGCTCTGCGGGGTCGCCGACGTCAACAGCTCGCGGCCCTGGCTCACGTGCGCCCGGTGGCAGCTCGCGCACGTGTCCGAGACCAGGGAGACATCCGGCGTGTGCGACGAGGTGAACGGTGCGGCGTTCGGGACCTCCGTGCCGGGCGTGGTCGGGAGGGCGATCGCGAGCCGGTAGCGCGGGGTCGCATTCCACTCCGGCCAGGCGGCGACATAGGCGGGCGTAACCAGTGGGAAGTCGACCTCGCTCACCGCCGCCGGCTTGGCGTCAACCGGCGGGCCGACCGGGACCCCGTTCTGCTGGCCCGGGGAGAGGACCAGCGGGGGCCGCGGACCGCTCTGGACGACGGCGACGGTCGCGACGGTGATCGGTCGTCCCCCGTCGACGAGTCGGAGCTGGAACGTCTCCGAGAAGGGAAGGTCGAGGGAGGTCCGGACCGTGAACTCGACCTCGGTGTACGAGTCGCCCGGCAGGGCGAGCGCGGTGGCGCCCGCGGCGCGCATCAGGCGCCGTCCGATCGTCGGCTCCTGCGTGTCGTCGTCCCTGTCGTGCTCGCGGACCTCGAACGGGGAGATCGTCTCCGTGTCGGAGCCCGGCAGCGTGCCGCCCGCGACGGGACGCCATTCCGTGCCCAGGTAGAACGGGATGTCCTGCACCGGCCCGTCCGCCGGCACCGCCGCGTACGCGGGGTCGCCCGCTCGGCGGTACTCGATGCGCGGCGTGAGGACCGTCCGCACCAGGTCGGCGTTGCGCACCTGGAAGCGGACGCGGAAGAGCTCCATCTGCCCAACTCCGTCGAGCGGCGCGTCCGCAGCCAGGTACGTGGGCACCTGGCTGACGTCGTCGACGAGGGCAAAGGTCACGTGCTCCACGATGATCTCCGGGGCCACGCGCAGGCGGATGGTCGCGGCGTCGAGGACGGCGTCGGCCTGCTCGAGCTGGGCCGCGAGGACGGTGTCGAACGCGGGCCGGCCCTCGGGCGACCGGGTGGGAGCGCGCAGACGCAGGGTCTCGGCGACGCGCGCGTCCGCCTCGAGGTTGCCTTCGCCCCAGGTGACGATTCCGCGATCGCGATCGACGGTCCCGCCGACCGCTCCGGCGACGCTCCAGCCGTCAGGGATGGTCGCGACCACGCGCACGTCCTTCGCGTCGTCGAGGACGCGGACGGCAAGGCGGATGGTGACGACTGCGCCCGGATCCACGCGGCGCCGCCCCTCCGTGGGGGTATCGGCCGACATGCTCAGGTACCCGCGCACGGGGTCGAGCGTCGGCGTGGGCGTCGGATCGGGCGCAGGCGTGGGCGTCGGATCGGGCGCAGGCGTGGGCGTCGGATCGGGCGCAGGCGTGGGCGTCGGATCGGGCGCAGGCGTGG
>CAZVPS010000023.1:0-5554 GCA_964629105.1 uncultured Anaerolineaceae bacterium | reverse complement strand
TCGGGCGCAGGCGTGGGCGTCGGATCGGGCGCAGGCGTGGGCGTCGGATCGGGCGGGATGAACGTGTTCGTGATCGAGCAGCTCGCGGTCTCGCCGGCGGTGAGGACGAGGCTGCTTCCCGTGAGCGTCCCCCCGGTACAGCTCCAGGCACCCGCGCTGTAGCCAGTCGGGCCGCCCGACTCGGCGAGGGTGTACGTCCCGGTGTCGACCGCGGCGTTCGTGATGCCGGAGTCACCGGTGTGCCCGGAGATCGTCGTCGGCCCGGTCGCGCCCAGGGTCCAGTCGGTCGCGGCGGCCGTCCCGCCGCTGGTGTTGTCGACCGACTTGGTGAGCGTCACGTAGGCCGGCGCGGGCGTGGGATCGATGGCGCCGGCGGACGGGACGACCGGCGTGAAGGCCAGCACGGCGGCCAGCACCACGAGCACCACTCCGAAGAGGGAGCGGGCGCGGTAGGCGGCTCGGAGGTCGCGGGTCATGGCGATTGTCGATCCTCTGGGTCCCCGCGGCCGGGAACGCGGCCACGGGGCCAGGAGATGGTCCCGGCAGGCGGCGTGTCGCCGCCCTGCCGGAGACCGCTGGATGCTCGTCTAGGTCAGGGGAGTGTGGGGTCCGGCGTGGTGCCGGTGCTAGCGCCGATGCTCACGGTGCCCGTCGGGTCGTGGCACAGCTGGCAGGTGCCCCGGTTGGCCACCTTGAGGAGCCGGCTCGACGCGTTCGTCGGGGTGCCGCCCGGGTACGGGAAGGCAGCCGAGTTCGCGCCGGGCATCGTGGCGTTCGAGCCGTGAGCCACGTGGCACGTGGTGCACGCCCGGCTGCCCGTGGTGGCGTGCCGGTACTTGTAGATGGCGTCACCGCTGCCTGTTGCACCGGACTCGCCCGTCTCCAGGTATCGCGTGTGGCACGTGCTGCACCACGCGGTGATCTGGGTACTGAAGTTCGCGGTATCGCCGTTGGGTGCGTCGTCGGTGATGGTCCCGGTGCCGTTCCACGTCACCTTGCGGTGGAAGTAGTCGCCGGCCTGGGCGTTGTTGATCGCCGCCGCCTCGCTGGCGAGGAAGATCTTGAGGCCGGTGACGTTGGTCTGGATGACAGTGTAGTTGCGCGTGGTCGCGGGAACGGCGGCAGGCGTGCCCACGAGGTAGTCGGGAACGTTCGCCGGAGCGGCCGCCGCGGTGAGACCCGTGGTGGTCGGGATCGGCTGAAGGATCCGGTACATGCCGTTGCCGTGCGGGTTGTGGCACGTGCCGCACGAGATCGACACGGTCGGACCGGCCCCGGAGTTGAGCACGCCGTTGCCCCAGGCAGTCCCCTGGAGGACCACCTTGTTGCCAGCGGTGGCGTCGAGCTTCAGGTGTGCAGAGGTGACTTGGGCGCCGCCGGGCAGAACGCTGACCTTCGCGTAGAAGCTGTAGGCGCCGGCGGCGTACTTGGTGCGGTAGGGGTCTGAGGAGTTGATGCGAGCGTAGACGAAACCGCCGCTGCGGAGGGCGCCGATGGTGGTGGTGTTGTCGCGCACGGGCGGCATGGCGCCGTCGTTGTACTGGACGCCATCCTCGACGTTGGTGGTGGCGCCGGTGCCGTTCGCGCCGTGGCACGACAGGCACAGGGCTGACTCCGACGAGGCCTTGAGAAGGCTGGGGCCCTGGGCGGTGTGAGCCCGGTGGCAGCCGGCGCAGCTGTCGGCCGTGAGGGTCGACGAGCCGCTGTTGTTCGCTGCCACGTGAGGTCCACCATCCGCCAGGGCAGGGATCGCGGCAAGGAACAGCCAGAGCGCGGCCCCTGCAAGCAGGAGCGTCCATCGCCTCACTGTCCTCACCTCCTTTCTCTGACTCAGCGGGTGTTTGGTTCAAAGGGCCGCCACGATCGGCGGCGAGCATCGGTCCGGCGCCACCTCCCTCTCTGCTGCCCGGAGCCTCAGTAGCTCCAGATCTGCACGCGGTCGTTGAACGTGTCGGCCACGTACACGCGTCCGCGCGCGTCGACCGCGACGCTGTTGGGGTACTCGAACTGCGCGTCGCCCACGCCCTCGCCGCCGACGAACCCGAGGAAGTCGAGGCGCCGGCTGTCGCCGCTGGGGGCGCGGTAGATGAAGACACCCTGGCCCGTCGCGTCGGCCACGTGGACGCGGCCCTGGCCGTCGACGGCCAGGCCGCGCGGCAGCCCGAGGTTGCCCTGGCCGGCGCCGCGGCCGATCTGGCCGCGCACCGTGCCGGCGGCGTCGAACATGAGGAGCCGGCCATTGTTGCTGTCCGTGACGAACACGTTGCCGGCCCCGTCCACGGCGACGCCGTTCGGGAAGCTGAGCTTGTCCTTCTCGCCCAGCGTCCGGATGACCCGGGCGGTCCGGTCGATCACGAGGACCTTCTGGTAGGGACCGGACAGGTCGGTCACGTAGAGGTTGCCTGTTTTGTCGAAGGCCAGGCCGAGTGGCTGCCAGCCGGGGCGGGGCACGGCGAGCGTGAGCTCGCGCTGGTAGGCGCCGTCGCGGTCGTAGATGTAGATCGTCCCCGTCAGGCGGTCGGAGACGTAGACCTCGCTGGTCAGGGGATCGACCGCCAGGTAGACGGGGGCGTGGTCGGTCCCGGTGCTCTCCGGCGGCGCCATCGTCCCCACCTTGGTGCCCCCCGCGTCGAAGACGACGCCGCTCCTGTCGCCTGCGGACTGGGTGACGTAGATCCGGTCGCCCGAGGGGCTGACGGCCACGCCGGCGGGTCGCTGCGAGCCGTAGACGGCCGTGGCGTAGGCGGGGACCTTCGACTCCGGGATGACGGGGAGCGGAACCGGGATGGGCTGGCGGAACAGCAGGTACCAGATCGCGATCGTGGCCAGCATCGCCAGGAGGCCCAGCAGGAAGAGCAGTAGGAACGCCTTGCGGCGTCGGCGGCGGGGCTTCTCCTCCTCCGGCTCGCCCTCGACGGTCTCGGGCGGGAGGGTCAAGCCCTCTGCAGTCATCTCGGCGGTCATCAGTCGTTCCCCCCGGCCGGCGCGCCGGGCGTCGGCAGGGCCGGCAGCGGCGAGGCGGCGTCGCCTGGGCCGACCCGGCTCATCCCGAGGCGGGCGGCGGCGTTGTCGGGGCTCTTCGCCAGGGCCTTGGCGTACCAGCCAGCGGCCGCGGCCGTGTCACCCTTCGTCTCGTACAGGAGGCCGAGGCCGATCGCCGCGTCCAGGGCCGCGTCGCCCTCGACGATCGCCAGGAGGCGCGGCTCGGCGAGCTCCGGCTTGCCCGCGGCCAGGTCGGCCATCGCGCCGGCCCATTCGGCCTCCGCCGTCTTGCCGGCCTTCGTGAAGCCCTCGGCGAGCGCCGTGTACGGCTCGCTCCAGCCGATCGGCACGAAGTCCACCGCCGATCGCAGGGCCGTCTCGGCCTTGTCGGTCTCCCCGGTCGCCACGTAGGCCGTCCCGATCAGGTAGAGCGCGTCGGCGTCGGAGCGCTTGATCGCGAGGGCCTTCGCCAGCTGGACGATCGCCTCGTCGGGCTTCCCCTGCTGCATCGCGATCGAGCCCAGGCTGTAGTAGGAGGCCTGGAGCATCGGGTCGACGTTGGCCATCTCGCCATCCTTGGCGATGTCGACGACCGCCTGGTAGTCCGTGGCGGCGGCATCGAGCTGGCCGAGGCCCATGTAGGCGCCGGCCCGGCCGTAGGTCGCGAGCTCTTCGGCCTTGTCGGTCTCGAGGATCAGGTTGTACTGGACGATCGCCTCGTCGAACATGCCCTTGGCGACGTAGGTGTCCGCGAGGCTGCCGCGGGCGGCGATGTCCTCGGGTTTGTCGCGGACGGCCTGCTCCAGGGCGGAGAGGCGCCGATCGATGATCGGCTCGGTGGCGGGACGCCAGCGATCGAGCGCGTAGAAGCCCACGAAGGCGATCGTTCCGACGACAAGAAGCAGCACGACCCGCTTGATCAGCCGGTTGAGCTGCCGGTCGTCCATCTTGGTCGGGGACGTGACCCGGAACATGTTTGACACCTGCTGTAGCGACCTGTTTGCGACGCGTTTCAGCCGGGGGCGCGCCCGGTCGGCACACCTCACCGCGGTGAATGGTCGCCGCCGCGCGTGCGTGTTCCTATCCGCCGGGGGGTAGAAGATGGATACAGGCCGCTGGTCGTGACCACGCAGCGGGCATGTATCGGGCGGAAGATGGTGTGCGGCCGCGCCGCTGCCGCGGGTTCGCCGCCGGCGATCCCGCTGTCAGTTCGTCGGGTTGTGGCAGCCGATGCAGACGCCGCGGTTGTCGAGGCGGAGCAGCGAGCTCCGGGCGTTGCCGGAGGGATCCGTGGCCTGGTTGGGCCACGCCACGGTGCCGGAGTACGTGCCCATCCGGGCGGACGACCCGTGGGCCACGTGGCAGTTCTCGCAGGTTGCCTCGTGGGCCGTTGCGTAGCCGACGTCGAACGGGTCGTCGGCGTTGATCCCGTTCGATCCCGGATGGCAGAGGGCGCAGTTGATCGACCAGTCGTAGCGGGTCATGTGGCGGTACTTGAAGGTCGGGTCGCCGGAGTCGGTGCTGCCGGGGGCGCCGGAGGTCCCGTACTCGTAGTACGCGTCGTACCGCGTATGGCACTGGGCGCACCACTGCACGAGCTCGTACTGCCACTCCCAGTCGTAGACGCCGTTCCCGTACTTCTCGCCGAAGTAGCGGTTCTGGGCGCTCGCGACCGTGTAGGCCTTCGTCACCTGCTCGGCCACGGTGATCCCGGTGGACGCGGGGGCGCCGGTCGGGATGGGCCGGAGGATCCGGTAGCTGTTGTTCCCGTGCGGGTTGTGGCAGCTGGCGCAGGCCAGTGACACGCGCGACTCGCCGGGGCCGCTCCCGATCGCCCCGCTTCCCCACATCGTGGACGCGGTGGCTCCGTCGAAGAGGTGGGCCGAGGTCGCGGGACGCGAGACCGCGGCGCCGTCCCAGGCCGTGTCCATGAGGGCGTTGACGAAGCCGCCGCCCCGCAGGCCGTGGCTGGTGCCCGCCTCCACCCCGTCCACGACGTTCGTCGTCGCGCCGGCGCCGCTCGAGCCGTGACAGGTCAGGCAGAGTGCCGTCTCCGTGGCGGCGGCGATCAGGTTGGGCCCCAGCGCGGTGTGCGCCCGGTGGCAGCCGGCGCAGCTGTCGGCCATGAGCGTGGACGATCCGCTGTTGACCGCGGCGACATGAGGGCCGCCGTCAGCGGCAGCCGGCAGCGCCGCGAGGGCCAGCCAGAGGCCGACAGCGCCCAGGGTGACAGCGGCGGCGCGGCCGGAGGACGCCGGCCGGCGGGTCAGGCTCATGGAAGCACACCCTCTCGTGCATGCGACGGATGCCCGCGAGTTGAGCATGGAAGGGGGCTGCCGACAATCCGCCGGACGATATGGTCACTACGCGGAGCGCGACTGGCCCGAACGATCCATCTGCAGGCAAGCCGCGTGGCGTGTCTGGCGCCGCCGGGCCGCTCGTCGGACGATCGCCAGGCTCGGACAGGCCGGTGGCATAGAGCGCGGCGGCGACCCTCCGCCCCGCGGCGCCGCCCGTCAGGCGTCCGGCCGCGGCGTCGAGAAGTCGGCCGGGATCTCGAGCTCGATCCGGC
>CAZVPS010000022.1:0-17153 GCA_964629105.1 uncultured Anaerolineaceae bacterium | reverse complement strand
AGGCGATCCCGGTCGCGCGCAGGAGGGCGATCAGCACCACGGCGACGAGGAGCCCGAGGGCCAGGTTGCGGCGCCAGGCGACGAGCGCAGCGCAGGCCAGGACGGCGAACGCCTCCCAGCCGACGTCGAACGTCGGCCGCCCGTCGGCGCCCACCCCGATGACCACCTCCGCGGCCGCGATCGCGCCCAGGACGGCGGGGCCGACGAGCCGCAGGTACTCGAGGGCGCGCGGCGGCAGACGCTCGAAGCGCGACACGAGGAGCGGGATCGCCCGCGCCGGGTAGGTCACGGCGAACATGAGGACGGCCAGGCCGACCAGCTCCACGCTCATGGCAGCATCCCGTCCTCGCTCCGGTCGGGCCGGGCGAAGGCGTCGGGGTCGGCGGGCAGCTCGTCTGGCTCAGGGACGTTCCGGTCGCGTCGCGGGACGGCAAGCCCGGCGGCCGGGCCCAGCAGCCCGCCCGCGATGACGCCGACGCGGGGATCGACCGCCAGGCCCACGGCGAGCGCGATGACCACGCCGGCCGCCAGCGCCACGACCTCGCGGCGACCGGTCGCCAGGCCGACCGCGAGCCCGGCCATGGCCGCGGGGAAGACGACGTCGAGGCCGAGCAGCCGCGGGTCGGGCACGGCCTGCCCGCCCAGGTACCCGAGGAGCGTGGCCAGGTTCCAGGGGATGAAGACGCCGCCGATCGCCGCGAGCCAGTAGCCGCGCCGGTCGGCGAGCCCGAGCCGTCGGAAGTGGACGAGCGAGAGCGCGAACGACTCGTCGGTGAGGACGTGCGCCATCAGCGCCCGCTCGGCCCGCGGGCGGCCCCGGAGCCACGGCGCGAGCGCCGCCGCGTAGAGAGCGTGCCGGGCGTTCACGAGGCCGGTGAGGAGGACGATCGCCGGCCAGGCGAAGCCCGCGGCCACCATGCCGGCCGCGGCGAACTGCGAGGCGCCCGCGAAGACGATCGCCGAGAAGGCGGCGGCCTCGACGACCGAGAAACCGGCGCCGCGCGCCGTCAGCCCGAAGACGAGGCCGAACCCCACGGCCGAGGCGACGATCCCGGCCATGTCGAGGAGGAGGCGGCGACGGGCCTCGCGAAGTCGGCCGGCCGGGACAGGGACGACGCCGGGAGCGGGTCCGGCGGGAGCGGCCGTCAGCGGAGGGCCGACTTGCCGCAGCGGTCGCAGACGGTGAGCACCGCGTGCTTCTCCCGCGCGTAGCCGGCCACGTGGAGCGTCCCCCCGCAGCCGGCGTGGTGGTAGGTCCACCAGCGGTCGCCATCGTCGAGCGGGATCGACTCGGCAGCCAGGGCGGCGCCGAGGGACTCGTGGGTGGCGAGGATCGCGTCGAGAGCCGAGGTGCGCTCGGCCTCGGTCTCGGAGGAGTAGGGGTAGGCCTGGGAGATGTTCGAGGTCACGCGGTCCTCCGGCGAGCTCGGGGGCGGGCGGGTTCCGACGGCGGCGAGTATGGCACGGGGCGTCGTTCCCGCGACAGCTTCCGACGGGGACGCCGGCGCCCCCGGTGGTCAGACCGGCGGCTCGCCCAGGGCCTGGCGCCAGGCCGCCTCCAGCGTGGCGACCGTCGCGGCCGGCAGGTGGTCGCGGAGCGCCGCGGCGCAGGCCATGTTCCAGGTGGCGACGATCGCGAGGCGCGGATCCCACGGCGCCACCGCGTCCTCGATGAGCCCGATGGAGGCGTCCTGGAGGCGGCGGCTGGGGCGAACGGGGAAGAAGGCCTGCGTGAGGGATTCGAGGACGGCCGGCTTCGGCGCGAGGCGCGCGCCGACCCGCTCGACATCGAGCCCGGTCAGCCCTCCGGCCAGGGCCGCCAGGACGGCGGCGAAGAGGTCCTGCATCTCCCGGTCCTCCTCGCCGCGCAGGCGGGGTCCCTCCCACCAGGCGAAGAGGAAGCCCTTGTCCACGTGCCGGTGGGCCTTCCCGGCGACGAGCGAGCGGACGGCGGCGTCGAGGGTGTGGAGGTCGTCGATCGTGAGCGCACGGACCCGCCCGAGCAGGGCGGCCCGGGGTCCGGGATAGAGGAAGGGCGTGCGCTCCGTCACCGGCCCGGGCCCTCCCTGCGCCGCCCGCTCACCATGTGGCGGCCAGCCCGAGGGAGCGCGGGTCGGTCGCCGCCGCGAGGGTGCCGCCGCGCGCGGGCCCGCCCGCGACGAGCTCGATCGCGTGGGCGTGGCCCAGCGCACCGTCGAACGGAGCCCGGACGTCGAGGCGGTGGCCCATCGCCGCCAGCCCATCGAGCAGCCCGGGCCGGAAGCGCGGCTCGATCTGGACGATCTCGGGCGGCGCGAAGTGCGCCGGCGGAACCGGGGACCAGCGCGGAGCCGAGACGGCCGTGGCGACATCGACCCCGCCGTCCACGAGCGCCGAGACGACCTGGGCGAAGATCGCGGGCTGCGCGTCGCCGCCCATGCTCCCGTGAACGACCCACGGCCGCCCGTCCCGGAAGAGCATCCCGGGGAGCAGGGTGTGCAGGGTTCGCTTGCCCGGAGCCAGCACGTTCGGGTGGTCCGGGTCCAGGCTGAAGTAGCTCCCGCGGTTCTGGTAGGCGATCCCCGTCACGGGATCCACGACGCCGCTGCCGAAGCCCGCGTAGTTCGATTCGATGAGGCTCACCGCGTTGCCGTCGGCGTCCACGACGCCCAGCCAGATCGTGCCGCCGCCGATCGGGGCGCGGGAGGGCGGCGGGAGCGAGGCGCGGGCGGGGTCGATCGCGCGGGCCAGGGCCTCGCCGTAGGCCCCGTCCAGCAGCTGCGCGACCGGGACGTGGACGAAGGCGGGATCCGACAGGTGCGTGTCCCGGTCGGCCAGGGCGCACTTCGTGGCCTCGATCCCGAGATGGACCCAGCGCAGGTCGGCGCCGGCCGTGGCGCCGCCTTCGCCCGGGACGAAGAGATCGGGGTCCGGCGGCTCCAGCGCCCGCAGGACGTTGAGAATCTCAAGGCCGACGAGGCCCGAGCTGTTCGGCGGGTGGGTCGTGGCGACCGCGCCCCGGTAGTCCAGGGAGAGTGGCGTCTCCCACGTGGAGGCGTGGGCGGCCAGGTCCGCGGCCCTGATCCCGCAGCCGGCCGCTGCCAGCCCGGCCACCTGGCGCGCGGCGAGCTCGCCGGCATAGAGATCGTCGGCACCCGCCGCGGCGATCCGCTCCAGCGTCGCCGCGAGGGCGGAGAGCCGGACGCGCTCGCCCGGCTGCCAGGGACGCCCGAGCGGACGGTAGGTCGCGGCCCAGCCGCGGGCGCCGTCGCCCAGCTCGCGGGCGAAGGCACCTGCCGAGCTCTCGACCGCCCGGGCGAAGTTGTCGTCGGCGGGGAAGCCGCCGTTCGCGAGCTCGATTGCGGGGGCGAGGAGATCCGCCCACGGGAGCCGTCCGTAGCGGGCGTGGGCGTCCCCCCACGAGCGGACGGCGCCCGGCACCGTGATCGTGAGAGGCCCGCGGAACGGGAGCGTCGCCAGCCCGCGGGCCCGGAGGGCGGCCGCGTCGGCGAGCGCCGGAGCCCGCCCCGAGCCGTTGAGGGCGACCTGGGCTGCCGCCGTCTCGTCCCAGATGAGCCAGAAGGCGTCGCCGCCGATCCCGCAGGCCTCGCCGAAGACCACGGCAAGGACCGCGTTCGTCGCGATCGCCGCGTCCACGGCGTTGCCGCCGGCCCGCAGGATCCCGAGGCCCGCCGCGGTTGCCAGGTGGTGGGGTGCCACCACGGCCCCGCTCCCGCCGCGGGCGAGGGGAGCGGGCACGAGCGGGCGGGGAGTCTCCACCCGCCGATTGTACGGGCCGTGCGACACCCCCTCCCGCCGCCCGCGCGGGGCGCGTACCCTGCGCGGGATGGATCGCTCGCTGTGGGCCGTCGTCCTCGGGACGTTCACCCTCCGCTTCAGCACGGGCCTGACGGGCGCCATGCTCGTCTACTACCTGGATGACCTGCCGGCCTACGGAGGCCAGCGGGTCGACTCGATCGTGATCGGTCTCTTCACGGCCTCGTTCTTCGCCGCCGAGCTCATCTTCTCGCCCGTCTTCGGCACGCTCGCGGACCGGTTCGGCTATCACCGGATCATGGAGCTCGGGCCCGCCTTCGGGGCGGTCGCGGTGATCCTCACGGGCATCACGACGAGCCTGCCCCTCCTCGGGTTCACGCGCTGGCTGGAGGGGGCCAGCACGGCGGCCAGCGTCCCGGCGATCCTCGGCTTCCTGGCTCTCGCCACGGTCGGCAACGAGGCGCTCCGCGGCCGGGCGGTCGCCCGGTTCGAGGCGGCGACCCTGGCCGGGCTGGGCGGGGGGATCGTGGTGGCCGGCGTCCTCTACACGGCCCTCGGCAACGTCGCCTTCTTCGCCAACGCCGTCCTCTACGGCGTGTCGTGGTGCATCTACCGCTTCGGGATCAGTGACCCGCGCGTTGACCACGGCGGTCACGAGCACGAGCGGCGAACCACGTTCGCCCGCTACTGGCAGATCCTGCGCGGCGCCCACGTCTGGCTCCTGGCGCCGACATGGATCGCGATCAACGCGGTCATCGGCCTCTGGACGGCGCAGTCGATCTTCCAGCTCATCCGCGATCCCCAGCCGCAGTTCGCCGACCAGGCCCTCATGCAGGGCTTCTCGCCCCTCGCGGTGAGCGCCGGCCTGGGCGTCGGGATGGCGGTCTTCTTCGCCGGGCTCGTCTACTGGGGTAATCGCTTCAAGCACCTGCGGCGGACCACGATCATCGGCTACGGGATCGCCGGCGGCTGCGTGCTGGCGGCGGCCGCGCTTGCCCTCAACCACGGGAGCGGGCTGGCCGTGCCACTCCTCGGGGGCTTCCTCGCACTCGTCGTGGGCGGGCTCTTCGTCCTCGCCGGCGCGACCCCGGCCGCGCTCGGGCTCCTGGCCGACATGTCGGAGCCTTACCCGCGGGACCGGGGGGCGATCATGGGGCTCTACTCTGTCTTCCTCGCCGTGGGCCAGATCATCGGGAGCCTGGCCGGAGGGGTCGCCGCGGAAGCGCGCGGGATCGACGGCCTGCTCCTGGCCACGTTCGTGCTCCTGGCCGTGGCGCTCCTGCCGCTGTGGCGGTTGCGTGCCTACGAGCACGGCGTCGGTCGCGCCGGGGTGGAGGAGACGCCGTCCGGCGGACCGGTCGACCCACCCGCCCACGCCGTATGATCGGCGCGGGAACCACCAAGGAGGAAATCATGAGCCGCGTCGCGATCGTCACCGATTCCACCGCCGATCTCGCCCCCGAGGCGGCCGCGGCGGCCGGGCTGCGGGTCGTCCCGCTCTTCGTGCGGTTCGGGGCCGAGGAGTTCCGGGTCGGCGTCGACCTCTCCACGGAGCAGTTCTGGGCCCGGATGCTGGCACCCGATGCCCCGTTCCCCTCGACCGCCGCCCCCTCGCCGGGGACGTTCCGCGAAACGTTCGAGGCCTGCTTTGCCGAGGGTGCGGACGCGATCGTCTGCCCCACCATTGGCACGAAGCTCTCGGCCACGTTCCAGAGTGCGACCCTGGCCGCCCAGGCGCTGCCGGACCGCGAGATCCACGTCATCGACACGGGATCGACGTCGATGTCGACCGGGATCCCGGCCCTCCTGGCGGCCGAGCTGGCGGCAACCGGAGCCCCGGCCGCGGAGATCGCGGCAACGGTCCGGGACCGCCTGCCCGACGTTGATCTCTATGTCGCCGTCGATACCCTGGACTACCTCCGCAAGGGGGGCCGCCTGTCGCCAGCGCGGGCCGCGATCGGCACCGTCCTCTCGGTGAAGCCGATCATCACCGTGCGGGACGGGATCGTGGAGATGGCGGAAAAGCCGCGGACCCGGGCGAAGGCCCGCGAACGCGTGATCGAGCTCATCACCGAGCGGCCGATCGAGCGCCTCGCGATCCTCCACACGCCGACGAGCCCGCGCGAGGAGGTCGAGGCGTTTCGCGATCGAATCGTCGCCCGGGTCCCGGGCGGCGTCGACCCGGCCTTCATCTCGGTGGGGCTGATCGGCGCCTCGACCGGCCCGCACCTGGGCCCGGGCCTGATGGGCGCCGCCTTCCTGCGCCGGCGCTGACGCGAGGCGCGGCCGGAACGGGGTCGGCGCGGTGGTCCTGCTGCGGCGGTAGCGCGCGGCCCGGGTCACGAGCCCGGGCGCCAAGGTTGCAGAACGGATACGGGCCGGTGACGGTACCATTGCGCCCATCCTCCGGGCCGATCCGCCCGGGGGAAGCGTCCCCGTTCGGCCCTATGCGGCGGGGACCGGCCGAGCGGATGATCGGCCCGGTGTGAACTCCGTCGCGCCGCGATGGCCCGCCTCGAAACGGGTCGCGCGCCGCGGCCGGCAGCCGTCCCGGAGGCGGCAGCATGGCCGCCCCACGGGGGCGGATGAAGACGGCGGCACCCCGACGGGGCCCCGGCAGGAGGAACCCCTCTCCATGACCACTGAGCAGGCGGCGCCCGCCATCAACGCCTGGGAGGTCGCGCAGCGCCAGTTCGACCTCGCCGCCGAGCACCTCCACCTTGATCCGGGTCTCCGCGCGGTCCTGCGCGAGCCGCGACGCGCCCTGACCGTCACCTTCCCGGTCCACATGGACGACGGCACGGTGCGCGTCATGACGGGCTATCGCGTCCAGCACAACCTCGGCCGCGGGCCGGCCAAGGGCGGCATCCGCTACCACCAGGACGTCACGCTCGACGAGGTCAAGGCCCTCGCGATGTGGATGACCTGGAAGTGCGCGGTCGTCGGCATCCCGTACGGCGGCGGCAAGGGCGGGGTCGTCGTCGACCCCAAGAAGCTCTCGATGAAGGAGCTCGAGGCCCTGACCCGGCGCTTCACGACCGAGATCAGCGTCCTCATCGGTCCCGAGCGCGACATCCCGGCCCCGGACGTCAACACGAACGCCCAGATCATGGCCTGGATGATGGACACCTACTCCATGCACCAGGGCTACACGGTCCCGGGCGTCGTCACCGGCAAGCCGATCAGCCTCGGCGGATCCGAAGGGCGCAACGAGGCCACGGCGCGCGGCTGCGTCTTCACCATCGTCGACGCCGCCCGGCACCTCGGCATGGACCTGACCCGCTCCACCACCGTCGTCCAGGGCTTCGGCAACGCCGGGTCCATTGCGGCTCGGCTCATGGCCGACGAGGGCTCCACGGTCATCGGCGTCTCCGACACCGGCGGCGCGATCCACAAGCAGGACGGGCTCGACGTCGACCGCGTCCTGGCCTGGAAGAAGGAGCACGGCACCGTCGTCGGCTTCCCCGGCTCCAGGACGATCACGAACGACGAGCTCCTCGAGCTCGAGTGCGACGTCCTGATCCCGGCCGCCCTGGAGAACCAGATCACCGCCCGCAACGCCGACCGGATTCGGGCGAAGATCCTCGCCGAGGCCGCCAACGGCCCCACGACCCCCGAAGCGGACGAGATCCTCCACCGGAAGGGGATCTTCATCCTCCCGGACATCCTCGCCAACGCCGGCGGCGTGACCGTCAGCTACTTCGAGTGGGTCCAGGACCTCAACCGCGATCACTGGAGCGAGGCCGTCGTCAACGCCAAGCTCAAGGAGATCATGGCCCGCTCGTTCGGCGAGGTCCTCGCCATGGCCCAGCTCGAGCAGGTCAACATGCGGACCGCGGCGTACCTCGTCGCCGTCCAGCGCGTCGCCGACACCACCGCCCTCCGAGGCCTCTACCCGTAACCCCACGCGGCACTTCGCCGCCGGCTGCACCCCCCGAGCCCCGGCCGAACGGCCGGGGCTCGGGGATTCCCGCGGTGTACCATCCGCCCATGCTCGACCACGAAGAGAAGTTCCTGTTCAAGGAGGAGATCCTCCACCTCGGCGGTGCGATGTCCGACACGGCCGTCCTCGACAATGTCGAGGACCTCCTGACCGACGTCATCACCAGCCCGCGGTTCGACTCCGAGGTCTTCACCCTCGAGCGCTCCCTCCAGGTGATGCTCGGGGCGCGGGCCGGCTCGACCCTGGTCGGGCTCCTCACCGTGGCGTCCGAGGTCTTCGACGAGGTCGGCGAGGTGCGGATCGCCCCGGAGGTGCACGAGCGCCTCACCGCGTGGCGCGCCCGTTTCGGCCTCGCGATCGACAACGCGCTCAACTTCCTGAACAACCCCGACGGGATCCAGGGCCACACGTTCGCCACCCAGGTGGCGCACATGGAGGACCGCCGCGTGCTGCAGGGCCGCCTGACCCTCGTGCGCTACAACAACGAGCCCCAGTTCTTCGTCGCGGACGCCGGCGTCTTCCTGGGCCTGGTCGGCGACGTCCTCGAGCGGCTGGGCCCGCACCTGGAGCCCGACAGCGTGGACGCGGAGACGATCGGCCGCCTGCGCGAGGCCCTGGCGCTCGTCGAGCGCAGGACGACGCCGCGCTGAGCTGCGCCGATCGGCCTCGCCTGGTCCAGCTTCCGCCGCCAGGAGCTCTAGGCCGCGGGCGCGTCCGGCGTCACGGGGGCGGCTGACGGGGCCGGGCGCGGCCGGAAGCGGCGAGCGACGAGCCAGGCTGCGCCGAGCAGGATCCCGAGGACGAGGGCGAGCGGGAGCATGACGATCACGAACCAGATCGCGGCGTTCGCGACGCCCTGGCCGAGGCCCACGAGCGTCGCCGCCGCGCGGTCGACCTCGTTGGCGGGATCCCAGCCCTTCTGGACGGCGGCGACGGCGACGGTCGGCGCCAGGGAGTAGCCGACGGTGAGCGTCGCCATCGCGGCGCGCTCCTCGAGGGACTGCTTCTGGGCCGTCAGCTGCTCGATCTCCTGGCGGACGCCGGTCAGCTGGGACTGGACCTCCAGGATGTCGGGGATCTTGGTCGCCTTGGTCATGATCGCCTGGAGGGCGGACTCGGTCGCGCGCAGGTTGGTCAGGCGGGCGGCGAGGTCGACGACCTGGCTGGTGACCTCTTCGCTGCCGGTCTGCTCGGAGAGGACCTTGACGCCGACCTTCCGGAGCGCGGCGAGGGTGGCTTCCCAGCGCTCCACGGGGATCCGGTAGGTCACCATGGCGCCGGCGTTCTCGTCGTCGCCCTGGCGCTGCGACGCGGCGACGTAGCCGCCGGCTGCGGTCACCGCCCGCTCGGCGGCCGCGAGCGCGTCGTCGAGGACCGCGACCTCGAGGTTCAGCTGGCCGGTCCGCACGATGAGCGGACCCTTCCCGGCGAGGAAGTCCGCCGCGCGATAGCGCTGCACGTCGGTCTCGCCGGCGAAGGAGGGCCCCGCGGTGGCGGCCGGGGCCGGCGCCCCGCCGGCGCCGCCATCGCCGGGCGCGCTCCCGGAGTCGACGTTCGGGGCGGAGGCGCTGCCGCCGCACGCCGCGACGGCGAGCGACAGGGCGGCGAGCACGACGAGACCGCGGAGGAGGGTAGGTCGGAGGGAGGCGATCATCGGGGCAACCCCAGGGCACCGACGCGGTCAGGCTCGGCCCGCGTCACGCCCCCGGGACGGCGCTCGCGGTCGCGCGGTTCCCGCGTCGGCCGAAGGGCGCAGGCGATCGCGCTGCCCCGGCCGGTCCCAAGGCAACGTTGTCGATGAGGCGCGTCGTCCCGAAGCGGACGGCGAGCGAGAGGAGCGCCGGACCGTCGACCCGCTCGAGCTCGGCGAGGGTCGCGTCGTCGGCGAGCGAGACGTACTCGACGTCGGCGAGCGGTTCCGCGGCCAGGACCTCCCGGACGGCCGCCCTGATCGCCTCCGCGTCGCGCTCGCCCGCGTCGCGTCGCGTGCGGCCCGCCTGGAGGGCGCGGTGGAGCACCGCGGCGGCGGCGCGCTCGGCGGGCGATAGGTGGACGTTCCGCGAGCACATCGCCAGGCGGGCAGCCTCGCGCACGGTGAGGCAGGGGACCACGGTGGTGAGGGCGAGGTCCGTCGCCATCCGGGAGATGACCCGCAGCTGCTGGGCGTCCTACATCCCGAAGTAGGCCCGGTCGGGCCGGACCAGCCCGAGGAGGACCGCGACCACGGTGGCCACCCCCTCGAAGTGGCCCGGGCGGGCGGCACCCTCCAGGGGCATGGCGACGGCGCCGACGCGCACCGCCGTGTCGAACCCGGCCGGGTAGACGTCATCCACGCCCGGCGCCCAGACGAGGTCGACCCCCTCCTCGGCGCAGATCGCGAGGTCCCGCGCCTCGCTCCGGGGGTAGCGCTCGAGATCAGCCGGGCTGCCGAACTGGCGGGGATTGACGAAGATCGAGACGGCGACGGTCGCGCTCTCGGCGCGGGCCCGGGCAATGAGCGAGCGGTGCCCGGCGTGCAGCCAGCCCATGGTGGGGACGAGGCCCAGCGGCCGCGGTGCCCGGGCCAGCGCGGCGGCGAGCTCCGCGCGGGTTCGGACGACGAGCGGCCGGTCCGAGGTCGCACAAGACCCACCCGGCGCGCCGCCCACGGCCGCTTCGGGCCCGCCGGTCACAGGTCGCGGTCGAGCGGGATCCCCCCGACGACGGCGTCCGCGGTCCCGGCGCGGTCGACGGTCGCCCGGCCCAGCACCTCGTCGAGGACCGCCTCGTCCATCCGGGTCGACTGGGCGTCGCCGGGGAAGGTGCCCGCCTCGACGTCGGCGCGGTAGGCGGTCGCTGCCGCCAGGATCGTCCCTCGCAGGTCGGCGTACGGCCGGGCGTGGCGGGGCACGAATGAACCCAGGCCGAGCACGTCGGTGATCACCTGGATCTGCCCCGCGCACCCGGCGCCGGCACCGATCCCGATCGTCGGGATGCGGAGGCGGGCCGTGATCGCCGCCGCCAGCTGCTCCGGCACGAGCTCAACGACCATCGCGAAGGCGCCGGCCTCCTGGACCGCGAGGGCGTCGTGGAGGAGGGCGCGCGCCTGCTCGCGGCTCCGGCCCTGCACCCGCACCTTGCCGAGCGCGTTGATGGCCTGCGGGGTGAGGCCGATGTGACCCATGACGGGGATCCCGGCCTTGACCAGCGCGTCGATGATCCGCGCCGCGCGGACGCCCCCCTCGACCTTGACTGCCTGGGCGCCGGCCTCGCGCAGGAAGCGCCCGGCGTTTGCGAGCGCCTCCTCCGGGGTGGTGTACGAGAGGAACGGCATGTCCCCCACGATCATCGCCCGCCGCGCCCCGCGGACGACCGCCTTCGTGTGGTGGAGCATCTCCTCCATCGTCACGCGGACCGTGGTGTCGTAGCCGAGGAGCACCTGGCCGAGCGAATCGCCGACGAGGATGGCCGGGATGCCGGCCTCGTCGAGGAGCTGGGCCGTGGGGAAGTCGTAGGCGGTGAGCATCGCGATCCGCTCGCCGTCGGCGTGCATCCGGGCGAAGTCGAGGACGGTCTGGCGGGCGGGGACGGCCGGGGTGGCGCTCACGGGACGCGGGTCTCCTGCGGGGGCTCGTCGCCGCCAGTCTGCGCCGCCGCGTCGCGGGCGTCCAGCGCGGCGACCACGCGATCGAGGATCCGGTCGGCGACCTCGCGCTTCGGGAGGAGCGGAAGGGCGGCCTCGGTCCCGTCCGCGGCGACGAGGGTCACGCGGTTCGTGGGCGTGCCGAAGCCCGAGCCCTCCTCCGCCACGTCGTTGGCCACGATGAGGTCGACGCGCTTGCGGGCGAGCTTCTCGGCGGCCCGGGCCAGGCTGCCGGTCTCGGCGGCGAACCCGACGAGGAACGGCCGCGGGCTCGCCGGACGGCGCACCGGCAGGCCCTCGTCGTCGAGGCCGCGGACCAGTCGCCCGAGCTCGGCGAGGATATCGGGGTTGGCCACGAGCTCGAGCGTAAGGCCGCCATCCGTGCGTTGGATCTTACGGTCGGCGGGAGCCGACGGACGGAAGTCGGCGACGGCCGCGGCCATCACGAGGGCGTCGAACCCGGCCTGGCCGTCGGGCGTCCCCAGGAGGCGCCGGAGGGCGGCCCGCATCGCGGCGGCGCTCTCGGCCCGGATCACCTCGACGCCCTCCGGGAGGGGGACGCTGACCATGCCGACGACGAGGGTCACCCGCGCCCCGCGATCGCGGGCGGCCTCGGCGACGGCGACGCCCATCGTCCCGGTGCTCCGGTTGCCGATGAAGCGGACCGGGTCGATCGGCTCCGCGGTGCCGCCGGCCGTGACGACGACGTGGCGGCCCGTGAGGTCGTCGACGTCGCGCGCGAGCGCGTCGGCCGCGGATCCCGCGAGACGGGGCGGGCGGTCGGCGGGATCGGGCTGCCGCACGGGGCGCTCGCCGATCGCGGCGACGACGGCGTCGACGATCGCCCCGAGGTCCGCCAGCCGGCCCGGGCCCATCTGGCCCGAGGCGAGGGGTCCGCTCTCGGGCTCCACGATGGCGTAGCCGAAGCGGTCGCGGAGGATCTCGACGTTCGCCTGCGTGGCCGGGTGGGCGTACATGTCGCCGTCCATCGCCGGGGCGACGACGACCGGCGCGGACGTGGCGAGGCAGGTCGCGGTCACCACGTCCGCGGCGAGACCGTGGGCCATCGCCCCCAGCCAGTGGGCCGTCGCCGGGGCGACGAGGATGGCGTCGGCCGCGTCCGCCGTCAGGACGTGGCCGATTCGGCCGTCCGGGAGGAGGTCGAGCACCTCGGCGTCGACGTGGCGCCGGGAGAGCGCGGCCAGCGTCAGGGGTGCGACGAAGCGCGTCGCGGAGGGCGTCATGAGGATCTGCACGTCGGCCCCCTCGGCACGCAGGAGGCGCAGCAGGTCGACCGCCTTGAAGGCGGCGATCGAGCCGGTGATCCCGAGGCCGATGAACCGCCCGGCCAGCCGCTCTGCCACCCTCAGGCCTCGGCGCTGCCGGTCACGGCCCGGTGGAAGAGGACGAGGCCGCGGAGCGTCAGCTCAGGATCGATCGCGTCGACGCCCTCGACCGTCCGCGCCCACGGCAGCGCGGAGAGCCCGCCCGTCAGCACGACCCGGACGTCGTGGGGCGCGAGGCCCGCCCCGGCCGCCAGCTCGCGGCGCATGCGCACCAGGAGCCCCTCGATCATCGCCCGGTGGCCCAGGACGGCCCCCACCCGGATCGCGGCGACCGTGTCGTGCCCGATCGGGCCGTCGGGAAGGTGCGGCTCCGCGCGCGGCAGGCGAGCCGTCCGGGTCGCCAGCGCTTCGAGGCCAAGGACGAGGCCCGGGGCGATCGCGCCGCCCACGAAGGCGCCGGCCTGGTCGACCGCGTCGAGCGTCGTGGCCGTGCCGCAGTCGACGACGACGGCCGGGGTGCCGTACAGGTGGGCGGCCGCGTAGGCGTTCACGAGCCGGTCCGGCCCGACGTCCCCGGGCCGGTCGACCCGGACCGGGAGCGGAACCGTGACGGCCGATGCCGTGACGCAGGCGATCGTCCGGCGCGCGGCGACGGCCTCGACGGCCGCGGCCGCGGCCGGCACGGTGGAGGCGAGGGCGATCGACCCGATGTCGTCGAGCCGGAGGCCGTCGAGGCCCAGCAGCGCCTCGAGGAGGATCTCGACCTCGTCCGGCGTGGCCGTGGCCGGGGTGGCAGCCCGGCGGGTGGCGGCCAGCGACCCGTCGCGGACCGTGCCGAGGCGCAGGTTCGTGTTGCCGACGTCGATCGCCAGGAGCATTTGCCAATGATAGGCCTCCCCGGCCCGCCCGAGGTGCGCTACGATCCCCGCGGCGCCCGGCCCGGATCCCCGCGATCGACCGCCACGCGCTCGTCCCGCCCGTGCCGGCCCGCGCAGGAGGTGCTCCCATGGCCCGCCCGACGCCCGCCAAGTTCTACGTAAACAGCGGCATCGTGTCGTCGCGCACCGACGTCCTCAACCTGCTCCGGCCGCTGATCAAGCAGACGGTCTCGTACCGCTATTTCCGCGGCCGCGACCTCGTCGCCCATGGCACCGGCTGGGTGGAGCGGGTCGTCATGGACGAGCCCGGGACCTCGTCGTACTTCACGCCTGTGTCGATCTGCCTGAACGTCGACTCGTTCGAGCACCTCGAGTTCGAGACCCGGCCCGACCAGCTCATCGTGTACGCCCTGGTCGAAGGCGACGAGCGGGTCGTCCTCGAGTTCGCGCCGCTCGGGGAGGGCTCCACCCGGGACCCCGAGCAGCTCGCCTTCGACACGAGTGGATTCGTCCAGATGGAGCTCATGGGACCGGAGTCCGAGAGCGCCTGACCGCGGGCGGCGCCGCCGGGCCCGCCGACCCGCGACCGGAGCCTACTGCCCCCGCTCGCCTCGGACGTACGGGATGCCGAGCGCGGCCGGCGCGCCGATGCGCTTGCGAATCGCCTCGCCCGACACGGCCACGAGAACGCCGATGATGAGAACGTAGGGGAGCATCTGCAGGAAGAACGTCAAGGTGTGGTCGTAGTAGAAGGGGTTCCGGACGCCGAACAGCTCCTGCGGACCCTGGATGTCGAGGAGCATGCGCCGGATGGCGGCAAACGCGTAGGCGCCGAGGGCCGCCCGGATCGGGCTCCACTGGGCGAAGATCACGAGGGCGACCGCGATCCAGCCCTGGCCGTTCACGGTGAGGTCCCCGAACCACCCGGGCGACACGGCGAGCGTGATCGTCGCGCCGGCGAGGCCCGCGAACAGGCCCCCGACGATGACGTAGGCGTAGCGCAGCCGGTAGACGTCCACGCCGAGCGTGTCCGCCGCCGTCGGGCTCTCGCCGATCGCGCGCAGATGGAGGCCCGGCCGGGTGCGCCCGATCCAGTACCAGGCCACGGGCACGACGACGAACCCGACGTAGACGAGGACGCTCTGGTCGGTGAAGAAGACCGGGCCGATGCCCGGCACCGCCGAGAGGACCGGCATGGTGATCTTCGGCAGGAGCGAGATCGCGCCCGCTTTGGAAAGGTCCTCCCCGAGGACGCGGGCGAGGCCCGACCCGAGGAACGTCAGGGCTAGCCCGGAGACGACCTGCTCGGCCTGGAAGCTGATCGTGATGACGGCGTGGAGGACCGCGAGGAGGCCGCCCGCGAGCGTGCCGAGGACTAGGCCCAACCACGGGTTGCCGGTCGCCACGGCCGTCCCGAAGGCGACGACCGCGCCCATCAGCATCATGCCCTCGACGCCGAGATTCAGGACGCCGGCCCGCTCGGCGAAGATCTCCCCGACCGCGGCGAACAGGAGGACCGTTCCCGAGGCGACGCCGGCGGCGAGGAAGATCGTCGGGTCCATCAGGCCGTCCGCCGCTCGAGGCGGATCCGGTAGCGGAGCACGACCTCGCTGGCGATGAGCGAGAACAGGATGATCCCCTGGATCATCGCCGGGATGCCTGACGGCTGGATCTCTCGCCCGGCCAGGATCAGGGCCCCGAAGGCAATTGCCGCCACCACCACGCCGTACGGGTGCAGTTTCGCGATGTAGGCCACGATGATCGCGGTGAAGCCGTAGCCCGGCGAGATGGCCTGCTGGAGTCGGTGCACGACCCCGGACACCTCGCTCATCCCGGCCAGGCCCGCGAGGGCGCCCGAGATCGCGAAGACGATGATCGTGTTGCGGGCGACGTTGACCCCTGCATACCGGGCGGCCCGTGGGCTGTCCCCGATGAGCCGGATCTCGTAGCCCCGCCGGCTCCGGAACAGGAGAAAGCGGACGAGCACGGCCGCCCCGAGGCCGAACAGGAGCCCGAGGTGGACGGTCAGCCCGGAGAAGGCCGGGATCGTGCCGGCCTGGTCCGAGAGGCGCGGCAGCCACGCCTCTTTCGGGAACTGGGCCGTCAGCTGGAAGCCACCTTCGCTCCAGGGCCCGAAGACCCAGTACGAGAGCCAGAGCAGGGCGACGTAGTTGAGCATCAGGGTGACGATGATCTCGTTCACACCTCGGACGGCCTTCAGCAACCCGGGGATGGCCCCGAAGGCCGCTCCGCAGAGCATCCCGGCGGCCATCATCAGGGGGATCGTGACCAGCGCCGGGGTGCCGGCCGGGACGATGGGGATCAGGACGACCGCCGAGGCGCCCCAGGCGCCCATCAGCAGCTGGCCCTCCGCCCCGATGTTCCACAGCCGCATCCGGAAGGCCAGCGCACACGCGAGTCCCGTGAGGATCAGCGGCGTCGCCTTCACCAGGGTGTCGGACAGGACGCCGAGGCTGCCGAAGGACGAGCGCAGGATATGGACGAAGATCGCAATCGGGTCGCCGCCGGCGTTCCACAGGACCGCGCCGCTGACGAGCAGGGCAAAGGCGACCGCGCCGAGCGTCGTAGCCACGGGCAGCCAGCGCGGGACCTCCAGCCGGCGCTCCATGCGGATCGTCCAGGGCAGCAGGCTGCCGGCGCGGCCGGGGCGGCGGACGGGCGACTGCGCCGTCACGGGACGCTCCTCGTGGCGGCGCCCGGCTCCACCGCCGTCGATGCGACCCCGCCGGTCATCAGCACGCCGATGGTCGCGATGTCCGCGTCGGCCGCGTCGAAGACGCCGACGATGCGGCCCTCGTACATGACCGCGACTCGGTCCGCGAGGGTCAGCACCTCGTCGAGATCCTCGCTCATCAGGATCGTCGCCGAGCCGGCCTCGCGCTGCTCGAGCAGGAGCCGGTGGACCGTCACGATGGCTCCGACATCGAGGCCCCGGGTGGGCTGAACGGCGACCATGAGCCGCGGCTGGGACGCGATCTCGCGGGCCAGGATGAGCCGCTGAAGGTTGCCGCCGGAGAGGAGCCGCGCTTCGGTGTCGACCGACGGCGTGGCGATCGCGTAGGTCTCGCGGAGGCGGTTTGCGAAGCGGCGCACCGCGCCGGTGTCGATCGACCAGCGTCGCGCCACCGGGGCGTCGCGGTAGCTCTTCATGATGAGGTTGTCCGCGACCGACAGGTCCGGTGCGGTGCCGACCCCGGTCCGGTCCTCGGGCACGTGGGCGATTCGCTGGTTGATCGCCTCCCTCGGGGTCCGGTTGCCCACCTCCACGCCGTTCACCGTCACCGACCCGGCGCTGCACCGTCGCAGGCCGGTGAGGACCTGCGCGAGCTCGGACTGGCCGTTGCCGGCAACCCCGGCGACTGCCAGGATCTCGCCGGCCCGCACGTCGATCGAGATCCCTCGCAGTGCCGGAAGCCCCCGGTCGCTCTCGGCCTGGACGTCGCGCAACACGAGCACGGCGGGCCCCGGGGCGAACGGCGCGCGCTCGATTGTCTCGAGGACCTCGCGGCCGACCATGAGGCGCGCGAGCCCTGCCGTCGTCGTCTCCGCCGTCGTGATCCCGGCCGCGGTGACCCTGCCGCGCCGCATGACGGTGACCCGGTCGGCGATCTGGCTGACCTCGGCCAGCTTGTGGCTGATGAAGACGA
>CAZVPS010000021.1:0-17197 GCA_964629105.1 uncultured Anaerolineaceae bacterium | reverse complement strand
GTCGCCCCGGCTCGCGCGACGCGACGGCCGCCACGTCGGCGCTCGAGGTCACCGAGGTGACCGTGATGCCCGCCGGCGAGGAGCCCGGGATCGCGGAGGGGACCGCCGCGGACTGGCTGCCCGGCCTCCGCGACGAGCACGAGGACGAGGACGGCGCCGGCTGGCAGGCCCGCTGGCTGGACCGGCCGACCTGGGACCGAACGGTGACCCCGAACGTGCGGCGCCGGACGGGACGACGTCAGACGCGACGCGGCTGATCGGCCCAGCCGGCTCGACCGCGGGTTCCGGCACACGGAACGCGGCCTCCGTGCTCAGAAGTGCCGACGACCCCCCTGCTAGCAGAGGCTCGCCCAGCATTCCGTGCTCGAATCGCACTGATGTGTGCCATGGCGGGCGGGGAAGGAGCGGCCGACGCCCGCCGCCGCTCGTGGTTACCGAGGTGACCGTGATGCCCGCCGGCGAGGAGCCGGCGATCGCGGAGGGGACCGCTGCGGACTGGCTACCGGGCCTCCGCGACGAGCACGAGGACGAGGACGGCGCCGGCTGGCGGGCCCGCTGGCTCGACCGGCCGACCTGGGACCGGACGGTGACCCCGAACGTGCGACGGCGGACTGGGCGCCCAACCCGGCGCCCTGCCGTTGACGCAACAGGTTGCGTTGCGTACGATGCGATGGCTGAAGGCTGCGCGAGGAGTCATGAGATGCCGGTTCCGGTCCGTGAACGTGTCACTGCGCTGGTCGGCGACGTCGGGAGTCGAGCGGCGGTCGCCCGCCTCCTGCAGGTCGATCGCTCGCGCGTCACGCGCTGGCTGGCACACGACGAGGAACCGGATCAGGCGAATCGTCGAGCCATCGACGCCTTCGAGTTCGTACTCGAGCGGCTCAGCAGTCGGTACCGCCTTGAGACGGCCCTGAAGTGGCTCGAAGGCCTGAATCCGCACCTCGGGGACTCCCGGCCCAGCGACCTGCTCCGCAACGGGCGCGTCGCCGAAGTCCTGGCGGCGATCGAGGCCGACGAGACCGGTTCCTACGCCTGAGGTGGTCTACCGCCTCTTCCCCTGGGATCCCGCGGCCGACGCGGCGGCGTCGGGCGGAGCGCTGTTCAACCCGCGGGCCCAGCAGGGGAGCGGACGCCACGACAACCCGCACCTCTACGGCGCTCTCTACGTGGCTCGCGTCGAGGTCTCCGCGGTCGCCGAATGGCTGGCCGGCTTCCGTGGCCTGGTGCTCGGACCGGACGACTTCGCCCGGACGGACGGACGGCGCTGGGCGCTCGCCGACCTGGACGACGCGGCCCTGCGCGGGATCGTGGACCTCGACGACCCGTTGGAACTTGCCGCGCGCCGGCTGCGGCCATCCAGGGTGGCCACGCGCACGCGCTCGACGACGCAACAGGTGGCCGAGACCCTCTTCGCCGAAGGGATCCCGGGTTTCGGATGGTGGTCCACCCTCGAGGCGTCATGGCCCAACGTGACGCTCTTCGCGGAGCGTGCCGTCGACGCCCTCAGCGTGGCGGACGGGCCGCGTGAGATCGGCATCGACGATCCGGTCGTTCGCGCCGCCGCCGCAGCCATCGGCGTCACCCTCTCGTGACCGTCGGCGGGCCTCCGTGAGGCGCGTGAGCGGCTCCGGCGGTCGCCCCGGCGGTGCTGATCAGCGCGGGCCGACCGGCAGGAGCATCAGGGCGGCCTCCTCGACGCCGTCGATCTCGAGCAGCCGGTTGACCGCGTCGTCGAAGAAGGCGCCGACGGCGCAGGCCCCGAGGCCGGCGGCCTCGGCCGCCAGGTAGACGTTCTGGCCGATGTGCCCGGCCTCGATCAGGGCGTAGCGGTAGGCGCGCTCGCGGTACCGCCAGCGAAGACGCTGGAAGATCGCGCTCAGGACGACGACGACCGGGGCCTGGCCGAGGAACTCCTGGCCGAGCCCGGCGATCACGAGGTCGCCCCCGAACGTGCCGCCCCGAACGCGCTCGAGGGCATGGTCGGCCGGGGCATAGTGGTAGATCCCGGGCTCGATGCCCTCGACCCGGGTGACCGCGGCGTACGTCTCGATCGGGAACTGGGCCCCCGCTGACGGCGCCGCCCGGAGGCCGCCCGGGCCGGTGATCCCGCTCGCCGCGCCCAGCAGCCACGACAGCTCGCCGGTCGTCAGCGGGCGGTCCGCGTAGTCGCGCAGCGAGCGCCGCCGCGCGATCGCCCCGGCGACCGAGAGCTCGGGGGGTGCGCTGACCGGCGGGAGGTCGAACCGCACGGCCCCGGGGTACTCCTTCGTCCGGGCCGGCTGCGTTCCCCAGCCGACGAGGGCGCCGAGGGCGTCGGCGAAGCCCGGGGTGCTGGCCCGGTGATAGAGCGCGCCGACGTCTTCCCCGGGCAGGCGCCCGACAGTCGCTGGGCGGACCAGCCATCCGGCGGCGAACCCGGTGGCCCCGACGCCGGCCGCGGCAAGGACGGCGCGCCGCCGGATGCCGCGGGGCGAGGACGCCTCCGCGTCGGAGGCCGGAGCCGGGCCCGCGGCGGGGGCGGGGGACGCGGTCGGAGCCATCTCTGCGGCCGGAGCCGGGCCCGCGGCCGGAGCCGTCGTCGCGGCCCCGGCCCGCGATCGGCGTCCGCCCCGGCCCGTCCAGAAGGCGGCGAGCGACGGCCAGTGGGCAGTGACGTGCACGAGCGCCAGGACCGCCGCCGTGTAGCCGACGTACTTGTGGAGGACGAACTCGTTGAGATCGAGCGCGTCCGAGACGAGGCCGGTGACGGCCAGGAACAGCGCCGCCGGCAGGAGGAGCGTGCTGCTGACCAGGCCGATCTCGCGGCGGCCCATCGTGATCACCTGCCTTTCGACCGGACCGGCCGGTTCTCCCCGGGAGCGCCCGGCCCGGGTCCAGCATCTGCCCGCGGCGCAGCGGCCGGCCGCCACATGGACCAGACCGGCGGCCCGCTCCGGAACGGCCGGGTCTCGTCGCGGACCTCGAAGCCGAAGCGTCGGTATAGCGCCAGGTTTCGTTCGTTCGATGTCTGAAGTCGACAGGCGAAGCCAGCCTCGTCAGCCCGCCGGAGGCCGAAGCCCAGCACCTGGCTGCCGACTCCCTGACCCTGGCGATCCGGATCGACCGCCAGGGCCTCCAGATACCAGTGAGGCTCGACGGGACCGGTCGTCGTGGTGGGGATCAGCCGCCGAAGGTCGGGCAGGCGGTCGAGGAAGAGCATTCCCAGCGGGAGATAGGCCGGCAACCCGGCCAGGATCCGCCGGCCCGTGGGGGGAAAGTGGCCCGGCGAGAGCCAGATCGCCGTCGCCACCGGCTGTCCGCCCGCTGCGGCGACGTCGATGCGCCCGTGGCGCAGGGCGTCTCGTGCCGTGGCGCCGAAGAGGAGGGGCACCACCCTGCCCGCGTACGAGCGCGACCGGAAGAGATACCGGAAGAGGGGATCGCGCTCGAACGCGCGCCACAGCATGCGGCTCAACCCGCCAACCTCATCGAGACGCAGAGGTCGGAGCTCGATCGACGTCACGGCCAGTGCCTCCCGGGGCTGGGACGCGGTGCGGGCCAAACGCACACCCGCGTGTCCGCATCAGAAGGGTACCGCAGGGCTTCGAACGCCCGGAACGGCGGCGGGGGTGCAGGGCGCCAGGCAGGGGTTGTGGCCGTCACTGCCACGAACCAAGAACGCTCGGCCTGGGCGTGGCCCAGGGCGAGCCCTCTCTGCCGACGATGCGCCCAGACGGACCGGAGGCAGGGACGAGCAGAGGCAGGGACGAGCGATGGATCCGATCCAGCTCACCACGCGGCACGAGCTCCTCAAGCTCAAGCACGCCGCGGTCGGAGCGGTCGCCGCGGGTGTGCTCGCCCGAGAGGCCGTCGACGCGGCCACCACCCCGTCGGGCGTCGCTTCGAACCATCAGATCGCATACGAAAGGGCCGTTTGGCCCTCACCCCCTCGGCCATTCGCAGGGATCCTGTCCACTACGTTTGCCGTCCGGCGTGAGGTTTGCGAGGAGGACGGCGGTACCCGGCGCATCGACGATCACTCGACAACGGATCGGATCGACACCTGCCGGCCGCGGGTCCCTATGCGTCGACCGGAAGTGGCAGCTGAGGTGCGTCATGGCGGACGAGTTGACTCCATCGGATGACCGGCCGCGCCGCGAGATCAGCCGCCGGGACCTCATCCGGGGCGCGGCCCTCTCGGCCGTCGGGGTCGCCGCCTCCGCGACGGCGGTCGGCGTCGCACGTGTCGCGCCGCGCTCCGCCGACCCGACGGGCCCCGAGACCGCGCGCCAGCTGCCGCAGCCGACCACGATCCCCGAGGGCGACGGCGCCGACCCCCTCATCCAGATGCAGGCCGACCTGCGGCGCGCGATGGCCAAGCCCGTCGAGGAGCGCCGCTGGCTGATGGTGATCGACACGCGCAAGTGCGTCGGCTGTCACGCCTGTACCGTGGCCTGCATCGCGGAGAACAAGCTGCCGCCCGGCGTGGTGTACCGGCCGGTCGTGCAAGAGGAGTTCGGCGAGTACCCGAACGTTCAGCTCCGCTTCTTCCCTCGACCCTGCATGCAGTGTGACGAGCCGCCCTGCGTGCCGGTCTGCCCGGTCAACGCGACCTGGAAGCGGCCCGACGGCATCGTCGCGATCGACTACGACAAGTGCATCGGGTGTCGCTACTGCCTCCAGGCCTGCCCATACGGCGCGCGAACGAGCGATTTCGGCCTCGATTACTCCGATGGGACCCCGGCCCTCCAGCCCTACGAGGAGCTGCCCAACCACGAGTATGGGAAGTCGTGGAGCCGGGTGGACCACGGATCGCCGGTCGGCAATGCTCGCAAGTGCCAGTTCTGCCTCCACCGTCTGGAGGAGGGCATGCTGCCGCAGTGCGTGACTTCCTGCATCGGCCGGGCGACCTACTTCGGCGACGCCAGCGATCCTGACAGCCTGGTCGCGGAACAGGCCCGGGCGGCCAACCAGATACGCCTGCTCGAGGAGCAGGGCACCAAGCCACGCGTCGTCTATCTCTTGTGAGGGCGGAGCTATGACGAAGAAGAACACCATCCGAATCCTCGCGGTTCCCTTGGTGGTTGCCCTGGCGCTCGGCCTGGTGGGCCTGGTCGAGAAGTTCACGACGGGCGAGCGGCTCGCCGGCTACGGCAGTTACGTTCCCTGGGGGCTCTGGGTCGCGATCTACTTCCACGCGGTCGGCATCTCCGGCGGCGTGTTTGCCATCGGCACGATCGGCTACCTCGCCGGTATCAGAGGTCTCCGCGAGAACCTGCGGATCACGTTGCTCATCGCCGCCGTGGCGCTCGCCGTCGGGCTGCTCGCGATCTGGCTGGACCTCGGCCAGGGGTGGCGGGCCTACCGGATCCTGATCGATCCGAGCTTCACCTCGATGCTCGGCTTCAACTCGTGGATGTACATCTTCTTCGTGGCCACGATGGGCGTGGTCTTTCTGCTGACCTTCAACAAGCGCAGCCCGGCGGCGCTGAACGACCGCTCGGGCTGGCTCGTCCCGCTGCTCTTTCCGGCGCTGCTGATGGCGATCGCCTTCCCCAGCCAGAGCGGCGCGGTCTTCGGGGTCGTAGACGCCAAGCCGTTCTGGACCGCGTCGCTGCTGCCGATGCTTTTCCTCGCCTCGGGGCTGGCGGCCGGTGCCGCGGTCTTGCTGCTCGTGCACACGTTCCTCACGCCGGAGGGCACCCCGGCCGGCGCCCAGCCGCTCCGCCTGCTCCGCTACCTCACGATCGCGGGCGTCATCGCCTACTTCATGCTCGAGTTCGCCGAGTTCAGCGTCATCGTCTGGGCGCGGGCCTCCGCGGCGCGCGAGTCGCTCGACCTCGTCCTCTTCGGGCCGTTCTGGTGGACCTTCTGGGTCGTCCATCTCGGTGGCGGGCTCCTGGCACTGGCCCTGATGGTCTGGGGGCGCACGATGCCGCTGATCGGGACGGGCGCGTTCCTCGTCGCCGTCACGTTCATCAGCACCCGCCTGAACATCATCATCCCGGGCCAGTCGGTCCAGCAGCTCGAGGGACTGAGCGAGGCCTTTGTCCATCCCAGGCTCAGCCTCAACTACGTCGCCACGCCGAACGAGTACCTCGTGGCTCTCTTCCTCGGCGCTCTCGGTGTTGGGCTTGTCGCCCTCGGCGTCGCCTTGTTATCGCGACTCGGCACCAAGCGGGAGGCCCATACAGCATGAACGAGCAGCGAATCGACCAATCCCGGCGGCGGTTCCTCAAGCAGGGCGCGCTGCTCGGCGGCGGCCTGCTGGCGGCGACGCTGGCGGGCGACAAGGCCGCAGCGGCGACCCAGAAGGCCATCCTGGGCAAGGGCCGCCCCGACGCTCCGTACCCGTTCGCCGACGCCGAAAACGCCATTCTCTCGGTCTGTCAGAACTGCAACACCGGCTGCGGTGTGAAGGTCAAGCTGCAAGACGGTCTCGTCGCGAAGATCGATGGCAACCCGTACAACCCGTGGTCGCTCTTCCCGCACCTGCCGATGTCCTCGAGCCTCGACGAGGCTGCGCGCGTGGACGGCGCCATCTGTCCGAAGGGACAGGCCGCCGTCCAGACCGTCTACGACCCGTACCGCATCCGCCGGGTCCTCAAGCGGGCCGGCCGGCGCGGTGAGAACAAATGGGTCAGCATCCCCTTCGAGCAGGCCGTCGCCGAGATCGTTGAGGGCGGACGCCTCTTCGCCGACGTCCCGGGCGAGGAAACCCGGACCGTCGAAGGGCTCCGGTCGATCATGGCGCTCACGGACGACGCGGTCGCCAAGGCGATGGCCGCAGACGTCAAGACCATCCTGGACGAGAAGGATCGGGACATCAAGCGACAACTCGTCGATGAGTTCAAGGCGAGGCATGCCGCCCACCTCGACCGCCTGATCGACCCTGACCATCCCGATCTCGGGCCGAAGAACAACCAGTTCGTGATGGCCTGGGGACGCCTGAAGGGCGGCCGGAGCGACTTCATGAAGCGCTTCGGTGCCGGGTTCGGCACCACGAACCTGCACGGCCACACGACGGTCTGCCAGGGGTCGCTCTACTTCACCTGCAAGGCCATCAGTGAGCAGTACGAGGCTGGCAAGTTCACGGGCGGCCAGAAGTTCTACTGGCAGGCCGACACCGAGAACGCTCGCTACATCCTCTTCGTCGGGGCGAACCTGTTCGAGGCCAACTACGGCCCCACCAACAGGACCGTGCGCCTCACCGAGAACCTCGTGCAGGGTTACACAAAGATCGCGGTCGTGGATCCGCGCTTCTCCAAGCTCGCCAGCAAGGCGGAGACGTGGCTGCCCATCAAGCCCGGCGAGGACGCGGCGATGGCCTTTGCGATCATCCGCTGGATGATCGAGAACGGCCGCTACGACGAGCGTTTCCTGCGGGGAGCCAACAAGGCTGCCGCGAAAGCCAACGGTGAGACGTCCTGGTCGAACGCCGCCTGGCTGGTCGAGATCAAGGACGGCAAGCCCGGCAAGTTCGCCCGCGCCGCGGACCTCGGGGTCGTCCCTTCAGAGAGGCGGAGCATCCCCGACCCCAAGGATCCCTCGAAGGTGATCGAATACGAAGAGAAGTTCTTCACCGTCCTGAAGGACGGTCAGCCCGTCGCCCTCGAGCCAAACGACGAGGCGAGCCCCGTCGAAGGTGACCTGTTCGTCGATACCGAGATCGCCGGCGTACGGGTCAAGTCCTCGCTCCAGTTGCTCAAGGAATCGGCCGAGCAGAAGAGCATCGCCGAATGGTGCGAGATCGCTGGCCTGAGCGAGCGAGACGTGGTCCACGTTGCCGAGCAACTCGTGGGCTACGGCAAGCAGGCCGTCGTCGACGTGCACCGCGGCCCGGCGCAGCACACGAACGGCTTCTACAACGTGCTTGCCTGGATGAGCGTCAACATGCTGCTCGGGAACTTCGACTGGAAGGGCGGCCTGGTGAAGGCCACCACCTACAACTACGACGGGACGAAGGGCGGCGTCGTCGACCTCACCAAGGTGCCCGGCAAGATCACCACCTTCGGCATCAGCTCGATCCGCCACGACCTCGCCTACGAGAAGACCACGATCTTCGAGGGCTACCCAGCCAAGCGGAACTGGTATCCGCTCTCGAGCGACATCTACCAGGAGATCGTCCCGAGCATCGGCGACGCCTACCCGTACCCGGTCAAGGCGCTCTTCCTCTACATGGGTACGCCCGTCTACGCCCTCCCGGCCGGACACACGAACATCGACGTGCTCGTCGACGTGACCAGGCTGCCCCTGTTCTTCGCCAGTGACGTCACCGTCGGCACGACCACGATGTACGCCGATTACATCTTCCCGGACCTGACCTGGCTCGAGCGCTGGGAGTTCGCTGGCTCGCATCCGAACATGCCGAACAAGGTGCAGCCGGTCCGTCAGCCGGCAGCGGCGCCGATCCCGGAGTCATGCACCGTATTTGGCGAGGAGACGCCGATCAGCTTCGAGGCGCTGCTCATGGGCCTCGCCGAGAAGCTCGGCCTGAAGGCCTTCGGGCAGAACGCCCTCGGCGATGGACGAGACCTCAGGCGGCCCGAGGAGTTCTATCTGCGCGCGGTGGCGAACCTCGCGGCGGGGGAGAAGCCCGATCGCGCCGACATCGTCCCCTCGGCAGATGCGCGCGAGCTCGAGGTCTTCGTGGCCGCCCGCCGGCACCTCCCGAAGAGCGTCTTCGATGAGGCGACCTGGCGCTCGATCGTTGGCGACGAGCTCTGGCCGCACGTCGTCTACATCCTGAATCGGGGCGGGCGCTTCGAAGAGCACGCCAAGGGCTTCGACGGAGACCGGCTCAAGCACACGTACGGCAAGCTGCTCTGCCTCTACGGGGAGAAGACGGCTGGCGTGAAGTACTCCGGCACCGGCGAGCCGCTGTCCGGCATCGCCACCTACCTCCCACAGCTCGACTTTGCGGGTAACGATCTCTCCACGCTGTCGGCCGGCCACGACCTGCACCTGATCACGCACCGCGTGATCACGCAGACCAAGAGCCGAACGATCGGCAACTACTGGCTCACACCGATCATGCCGGAGAACGGGATCCTCATGAACCAGGCCGACGCCCGCCGTCTCGGCCTTCAGGACGGCCAGCAGGTCAAGGTCGTCAGCGCGACCAACCCCGATGGCGTCTGGGACCTGAAGAACGGGCGGACGAAGCAGATCGTCGGCACGCTCAAGTTGACCCAGACGATCCGGCCCGGGGTGGTCAGCTTCGCGCTCGGGTTCGGCCACTGGGCGACCGGTGCCGAGGACATGGCGATCGACGGGGAGGTCGTGATGGGCGATCCGCGCCGAGCGGCCGGCGTCCACGCCAACGCCGCGATGTGGACCGATCCCGCGCTCCGGGGCAACACGTGCCTGATCGACCCGGTGGGCGGCAGCGTCAGCTTCTACGATACCTGGGTCCGCGTGATCGCGGCGTGACCTGTCGCGCCGGGCCAGCGCCCGGCGGGGGGCGCGGGCGGAAGTTCCTCGAACAGGTGAACGAATGGAGGCTGGCATGACAGCGGATCGCCCCTCGCCCATGGTGGAACTCGGCGCGTGGCTCGATGAGGTGCGCGCCGCGTTGCCGGCCTCCGGCAACCGGGCGCTCGCCCCAGAGGAGCAGGCGGCGATCCTCGACCTCGCCCGGGTCGCGGCGCGCACGAGCGAGCGGATCTCCGCGCCGCTCTCGGCGTTCCTCGCCGGCGTCGCGCTCGCGGAACTGTCGTCCGGGGAGCGGGCGACGAAGCTGCGGGCGCTCGTCGTGGGGCTCGAGCCCGAAACCTAGGCCACGCCTGGGCCTGGCCGAGGCGTGGCCGCGCCGACGTCGCCGGCGGAGGCCACCGGCGCCGAGTCATCCGCGCCGGCCTGCTGCTGCCGAGTCGGGCATTCCGCGCACCCTACACTGGCGCCGTTCCTGGATCGCAGCGCAGGTGAGACCCTCCATGACCAGCCAGCGGGCGCGCCGGTGATCGGCGAGGCGGACACCTGCCGCCGCTACGTCGAGCCGCTCCTGGACGCCGCCGGCTGGGACGCCGATCCGCACTCCTACACGGAGCAGGTCACCTTCACCGACGGCCGAATCGTCGTCACCGGCTCCAGGGTCCGCCGCCGGCCCGGCAAGCGCGCCGACTACCTGCTCCGCTACACGCGCGACTTCCCGATCGCCGTCGTCGAGGCCAAGGCGGCGTACAGAGGGCCGGCCGACGGGCTCGGGCAGGCGAAGGAGTACGCGAGCATCCTCGACCTCGCCTTCGCCTACGGCACCAACGGCCACGGGATCGTCGAGTTCGACTTCCTGACCGGCCTCGAGCGCGAGCTCGATCACTTCCCGACGCCCGACGATCTCTGGCGGCGCCTGCGAGAGGGCTCCGACCTGGCTGACGACCTCCGAGCCCGGCGCCTCCTTCAGCCCGCCTTCCACGAGTCGGGCAAGACGCCGCGCTACTACCAGCGCATCGCCATCGACCGGGTCGTCCGCGCGATCCTGGCCGGTGACCGGCGGATCCTCCTCACGATGGCGACCGGCACCGGCAAGACGATCGTCGCCTTCCAAGTCTGCTGGAAGCTCTGGTCTGCGGGCTGGAGCCGCAGCGGCGAGCGGCGCAAGCCGCGGATCCTCTACCTGGCGGACCGGAACATCCTGGTGGACGATCCGAAGGACAAGGTCTTCGCGCCCTTCGGCGACGCGCGGCACCGGGTCGAGGACGGCCAGGCGATCAAGAGCCGCGAGATCTACTTCGCCACGTACCAGGCAATCGCCGAGGACTCGTCGCGGCCGGGCCTCTACCGCGACTACCCGCCCGACTTCTTCGACCTCGTCATCGTCGACGAGTGCCACCGCGGCAGCGCGCGCGACGAGAGCCGCTGGCGCGAGATCCTCGACTACTTCGCCCCCGCCTACCAGCTCGGGATGACCGCCACCCCGCTGCGCGAGGAGAACCGCAACACCTACGAGTACTTCGGCGGGCCGCTCTACACGTACAGCCTGCGCCAGGGGATCGAGGACGGCTTCCTGGCGCCCTACCGCGTCCACCGCGTCATCACCTCGTACGACGCGGCCGGCTGGCGCCCCAGCGCCGGTGAGCTCGACCGGTACGGGCGCGAGATCCCGGACGAGGAGTACCAGACCGCCGACTTCGAGCGGATCGTCGCCCTGCGCGTGCGGACCGAGGCGATCGCCGCCCACCTGACCGCGTACCTGCGCTCGACGGATCGCTTCGCCAAGACGATGGTCTTCTGCGTCGACCAGGAGCACGCCGCCGAGATGCGCCGGGCGCTCAACAACCTGAACGCCGATCTCGTCATCGAACACCCCGACTACGTGACCCGCGTGACGGCCGACGAGGGTCTCATCGGCCGGGCGGCCCTCAGCCGCTTCCAGGAGCTGGAGACCGACAGCCCGGTCATCCTGACCACCTCGCACCTGCTGACCACCGGCGTGGATGCGCCCACCACGAAGAACATCGTGCTCGCGCGGGTGGTCCGATCGATGGTCGAGTTCAAGCAGATCATCGGGCGCGGCACGCGCGTGCGCGACGACTACGGCAAGCTCTTCTTCACGATCGTCGACTACACCGGCTCGGCGACCCGCCTCTTCGCCGACCCCGACTTCGACGGTGACCCGGTCGCCGTCACGGAAGTGCAGATCGATGACGCGGGCGCTCCGGTCGAGGGCTCGTACCACGAGCTCGAGGGCGCGGCCGAGGCCGTCACGGACCGAACCGCCGAGCTGGCCGACCCGTACGGCGCGCAGATCATCTCCGGCGACGCGGAGCCCGGCGTGCCGCGCAAGTACTACGTCGATGGCGGCGAGATCGCGATCGTCGCCCACCTCGTCTACGAGCTGGACCCGGACGGCCGGCAGCTCCGCGTCATCCGCTTCACCGACTACAGCGCCGACCAGGTGCGCACCCTCTACCCGACCGCCGCGGCGCTCCATCGGGCCTGGGCCGACGCCCGCGGACGGGCCGAGGTGATCGCGCACCTGGAGGAACGCGGCATCGACTTCACCGCGCTGGCGGCGGCCGCCGGGCAGCCGGACGCCGACCCGTTCGACCTCCTCTGCCACCTCGCCTACAGCGCGCCGCTCCGCTCACGCCGCGAGCGCGCCGACCGCGTACGCCGCGAGGAGGCAGCCTTCTTCGAGCAGTACCGGCCGGAGGCGCGCGCCGTGCTCGACGCGCTCCTCGAGAAGTACGCCGAGTTCGGAACGGCGCAGTTCGTCATCCCCGACATCCTCAAGGTGCCGCCGATCTCGGAGCGCGGCAACGTCATTGAGATCGCGGTCACGTTCGGCGGCCCGGAGCGACTGCGCGAGGCGGTGGAGCGGCTCCAGTCGCTCCTCTACGCGGCGTGACTTCGGACGAGTGGCTTCATCGCGGACAGGTCAGTGGCCGGTGTCGGAGGACAGCGACTCTGACCGCGAAGCGGCCAGCGACTCTGTCACCGTGGTCGGACAGCAGGATAGCGGCGCCAGGGGTGCGTTGACGCGGGCTTGACGGGTCCGCTCGACGGCGTGGCCGGTGCCGCGGTGGGTAGCGGTTGGTCCGGCGCCTCCGGCGACGGACGGCCGAGGTGGCGCGCCCGCAGGGTCCGCGGCTCGGAGGGCGCCGGCGCCAGATGCGGCTGGCGAACGCGCTCTGCAGGTTCGTGAAGGTGGCGGACCGCCCGACCTGACGCGAGGGCCATGCTGGCGCGCTGTGTGAGGGGGCGCCTCCGCGGCAGACCGTGCTGATCCTCGGCAGACCGTGCTGATCCTCGGCGGACCCTGCTGATCCGCGTGAGACACCCCGCGGATTCGATGCCCCTGTCCGCATCGCGGCAGCATCACCCGGTCGGTGTGGGACAAGGCGCCGGTCAGGCGGTCGGGACGACGGTCGGAGGGGCGGTCTGGCGCGGGAGAGCCAGACTCCAGGCGGCGATGATGCGCGCGTGATGCGGCCACGGTCATCGATTCTTGGGGGCACGTCCAAGCGCCACCAGCCCGCCGGGGCCGGCGGGTCGAGAGGCCCGACTGCGCGAGCACAGCCGCAGCGGCCGTCCACAGACAGGTCAGCGGCCGGTTGACGCCGCCGTGGGCGGGGCCGATGCTGGAAGCATGACGATCGATCGGGCGGCCGCCCGTCACGCCCTCATCTCCATCGTGGCCCGGCGCCAGAAGCCGGGCTCGGGCAGCCTTCTGAGCGAGCTGATGCGGTCGCCGAGGGAACCGATGGACTGGTGGACCGACGCGCTCGCCAGCCTGGGCGGCGTCCGGCATGCGGTCGCCGGGGCGGTGGCAGCCAACACCTACATGCCCCCTCGGCAGACCGCGGACATCGACGCGGCCGTCTGCCTGCCCGACCTGCCCGGCGCCGAGGAGGCGCTCCACCAGGCGGGCTGGACGCGCGGGGGGACGCTGCGGCTGGGGGGCGGCCTGCGGGGGAGCGCGTGGGTCAGGGCCGGGCGGGAGCTCGACCTCCGTGGCCTGCCCGGTCGCTGGGGAGGGGAGGCCATCGCGGCCGCGCAGCGCAACGTCGTGGACGGCCGGCCGACCCTCACCCTGGCGCACCTGGTGGTCGCCAAGCTCATCTCTGGCCGGGCGGTGGACGTGGCCGACCTGAGCCGGATGCTCGGGGCCGCCGACGAGGAAGCTCTCGCCGCTGTCCGCGGAGCCGTCACCCGGCATCTGCCCGACGCTCGCGACGACCTCGAGCAGCTCATCGTGCTTGGCAAGCTCGAGTACGAGCCGCCGCCGCCCGACCAGCCGTAACGGAGCGAGGACCGCTCCCGTGCGCGACACGACCGCTTCGTACAATCGAGCGGATTGTTCGGCAGGTCGTCCGGTGCGGCCCGTAGCGGCGGGGAGGCGCGGTAATACTTGACGCTATTACCGCAGACGGAGCCCTGACCGCCATGGCCCGCACCCGCCAGCCCCGCACCGCCGCCCCGCCGCTCACGACCGCCCAGGCGCTCGGCAGCCTGGTCAAGTCGGCGCGCGACATCATGCGCAAGGACAAGGGCCTGAGCGGCGACCTGGACCGGCTGCCCATGCTCACCTGGATCATGTTCCTCAAGTTCCTCGACGACATGGAGCGGATCGGCGAGGCCGAGGCGACCATGAAGGGCGAGCGCTTCCGCCCGGCGGTGGAGCCGCCCTACCGCTGGCGCGACTGGGCGGCACCCGACGAGGGCATCACCGGCGACGCCCTCCTCGCCTTCGTCAACAACGAGCGGGCCGCGCTGCCCGACGGCACTGAGGGCCCCGGCCTCTTCGCCCACCTCCGCGGTCTCCAGGGCGCCGACGGCGGCGACCGCCGGGACGTGGTCGCCACCGTCTTCCGCGGCACAGTCAACCGGATGATCAACGGCTACCTGCTGCGCGACGTGATCAACAAGATCGACAACATCCACTTCACCAGCTCGGACGAGATCCACACCCTGGGCGCGCTCTACGAGTCGATGCTCCGCGAGATGCGCGACGCGGCCGGCGACTCGGGCGAGTTCTACACGCCGCGGCCGGTCGTCCGCTTCATGGTCGACGTCGTCGACCCGCGCCCGGGCGAGACCGTCCTCGACCCGGCCACCGGCACCGGCGGCTTCCTGGTCGAGGCGTACGGGCACCTCGAGCGCCAGGCCCGCACCGTGGAGGACCACCAGCGCCTCCAGCGCGGCACGATCTTCGGCGGCGAGCCCAAGCCGCTGCCGTACCTGCTGGGGCAGATGAACCTGCTCCTGCACGGGCTCGAATGGCCGCAGATCGACCCCGGCAACAGCCTCCGCTTCCCGCTCCACGAGATCGGCGAGAAGCAGCGGGTGGACGTCATCCTCACCAATCCGCCCTTCGGCGGCGAGGAGGAGCGCGGCATCCTGGCCAACTTCCCGGCCGACCGCCAGACGGCCGAGACGGCGCTCCTCTTCCTCCAGCTCATCATGCGCCGCCTGCGCCGCCAGCCCAAGGCCGGCTTCGGGCCGTCGCGGGCCGGCGTCGTCGTCCCCAACGGCACCCTCTTCGGCGACGGCGTGGCCGCCCGCATCAAGGAGGAGCTGCTCCGCGAGTTCAACCTGCACACCGTCGTGCGCCTGCCCAACGGCGTCTTCGCCCCCTACACCAGCATCCCCACCAACCTGCTCTTCTTCGAGCGCCCGGGGCCCACGACGGAGGTCTGGTACTACGAGCTGCCGCCGCCGGAGGGCCGCAAGCAGTACACGAAGACGGCGCCCATCCGCTACGAGGACTTCGCCGGCTGCCTGGCCTGGTGGCCCGACCGCCGCGAGACCGAGCGCGCCTGGAAGGTGCCCGCGGCCGAGATCCTGGCCAACAACTGCAACCTCGACTGCAAGAACCCCAGCGCCGCCGCGGACCTGGAGCGCCTGCCGCCCGAGCAGCTGATCGAGAGCATCCTCGAGAAGGAGCGGCGGATCGTCGAGCTCCTCGGCGAGATCAAGGCGTTGCTGGCGGAATGAGCCTGAGCCGCAGCTCGTGGCCCACCGTCCGCCTGGGCGACGTCCTGACGCGATCGCTGGACTGGGTGACCCTGGAACCCGACGGGCGCTACCGCCAGGTGACGGTCCGTCTATGGGGCAAGGGCGTCGTCCTGCGGGACGAGGTCGATGGGCTCGAGATTGCCGGCGCCCGCAGGCTGCGAGTACGCTCCGGCCAGCTGATCCTTTCCCGCATCGACGCTCGGAACGGCGCCATCGGCATCGTGCCCGACGAGCTCAACGGCGCCGTCGTCAGCAACGACTTCCCTTCGTTTGATCTCGATCTGACGCGACTGTTGCCCGGCTTTCTCGGCTGGCTGAACAAGACCCGTGCCTTCGTCGACACGTGTCGAACCGCCAGCGAAGGAACGACCAACCGCATTCGGCTCGTCGAGGATCGTTTCCTCGCCATCGAGATCCCGCTCCCGCCGCTCGACGAGCAGCGCCGCATCGTCGTCCGCCTTGACGCCGCCCAAGCGGCGACTGCTCGAGCTCAGCAGATCGCCCAGAGGGCAGAGACCGAACTGGACGCGTTGCAGCGTTCCATCGCGACCAGCTTGCCCCGAGGCTCGAGCAACAGTCGAGTGGGCGACTACATATCAATCCAGAGCGGATACGCGTTCGAGAGATCCACCTTCTCGGAGGAGGGGATCAGGCTCGTCCGGAACGTCAACATCGGGCACGGCGGCATTGATTGGCGGCAGACCGCCCGCCTGCCCGAGGGCCGTCGGCCCCAGTTCGAACGCTTCGAACTGGCTGAGGGCGACATCCTTGTCAGCCTTGACCGCCCGATCATCTCGACTGGGGTGAAGGTCGCACAAGTCCGCGCTCGGGATCTGCCGTCACTGCTGGTTCAGCGGGTCGGCCGCGTGCGCATCCGGTCGACGGCGCTCGACCCGGACTTTTTCTTCGCCTGGCTTCAGTCGCCCATGTTCATCGACGCCATCGACCCGGGCCGAAGCAACGGGATCCCCCACATCTCCGCCAAGGACGTGGAGGGCATCCCGTTCTCCCCGCCGTCGATCCCCGAGCAGCGACGCGCGATCGAGCGGATGGGGGTCCTTCGGGGTCAGCTGTCCGAAGCCCGTCGGCTCCACGCGGACCTGCTCGACGAACTGGGAGCCGTTCTACCAGTGCTCCTCAGCCGCGAGTTCCGCGGTCCGGACCTCGCCGTTCTGGGTTCTTGAAGGGGCGTCGGGTGACATTCCGGCACGTCAAGTCACGGGAGGGGGAACTCGCCTGGCCCGATCGATTGGTCTAGCGCCGTGGATCAACGACGAGAGCGGAGTGGTTATCCTCCGGTGGGGCGCACCGTCCATGGCATCCGCTATCGTGGCGAGTGACCGGCAGTTCGCCGGCATGAGCCGCATCGAGGCGACCCTGTCATTTGGAACCCGACGACGACGACGACGTGGCGATTCGGTACGGAACGATGAGCGATCGGGACAGCCTCCTCATGGCGGCGCGCACCACATTCATCCGACGCCGCTACTACGGCTTGTCAATGTTCAGTCTGCCGGGGATGACGGCACAGGCCATAGCGGCGGCCGTTGCACCCCGAACCCGAGTCACCAGGGATAAGATGCGATCGGCCCGTATCGGCGACCTCCGATCCGCCGGGTTCGAGATCGCCGACCATTCGGCCGACGGTCATCTGAATCTCCGGTTCCCGGATGCACCGAACGAAGAGACCCTGGAACGCCTAGAGGGCATCATGGGACCCGCCGAAGCCATTCAGATCCGTGAGCCACAGGGAGGAGGG
>CAZVPS010000020.1:0-17460 GCA_964629105.1 uncultured Anaerolineaceae bacterium | reverse complement strand
GTGGTGGCGCTCGAAGATCCACTCGCCGGCGCGATGACCGAGGGCCGCGGTGCCCTCGTCCCGCTCGAGCTTGTCGATCGTGCTGTAGTCGGGGAGGTCCAGGAGAATGACGTTGTCGTAGTCCCAGCCGTACGCGACGTTGTACCAGCCCACGAACTTGATCCCGAACTTCTCCTCGTACTCCCGGATCTGGCGCGGGAAGATCGTCCGCATGAAGAACTTGAAGAACGAGTCGCGACCGCGGCGGACATTGAAGAAGGTCGCAAGGACCGGCACCGGCTGAATCCCTCCTGGGGCGGGGGTGTCGTGACCCGGGCGACGGCCCGGGCCGGGGCCTATTGTCGCACGCCCGGGTCAGGCTCCTCGGGGGGTTCTTCGGGGCCGAATTCGTCGGTGGCGGCGGCGGTGGCGGTGGCGGCGGCGAGGTCCCAGCCCTGGCGTCGCCCGCCAGGCGGTGATTCGTGCATTCGTGCAGCCGGAGGCCCTTCGCCGTCGCCGGCCGCGCCGCCCGGAGCGGCCGCGTCACCCTCCGTCGGGCGGGCGGGGGCATCGCTGGCGTCGCCCGCGTCCGACTCGCCCTCTGGTTCGGGGCCGAGATCCCCCGCGGCAGGCGTGCCGAGGACCTCATGGTCACGAATCACCGCCTCCGGGGCGGGGGCGCCTTCGGCCTCGGTCCCCGCATGGTCCGCGCTGTCCGCCGCGTCGGCCCTGGCCGAGTCCGCCGCGTCGGCCCCGTCGGCCGGCCCGTGGGCCGTGTCGGTGTCCGTGACCCCGGCCGCCACCGGCCGGGCCCCACCGACCGCGTGAGCGACCCGGTGCTCGTCCTCGAGCTCGCCGACCGTCCGAGTTGGGCTCGCCAGCGGCCGGCGGCGGCCCTGGGCGCGCCGGTCCGCGGCCACCAGGCGCAGGAGGAAGATCACCGTCTGGCCGGTCAGCAGGAGCAGCCCGATCACGATGAAGAGCAGGATCGCGAGCACCTCGAACGGCCAGCTGAGGTTGAGCCCGACCGGGATGAGCACGAAGAAGAAGCCCAGGACGATCACCTGGAACCAGAAGCAGCCGAGGCCCGGGCCACGCTCCGGGTCCAGCTCCTCGCCCCTGTAGTCAGGGCGCCGAGTCCGGATCCTCGCGGAGGATGGCGGGCGGTCCGGCGCCGGATCCCGGCGGTCCGGGTCCGGGTCCGGCCGCGGCGCCGGATCCCGCTGCGGCGCAGGGTCCGGCTCGGGCGTGGTCGGGTTGAGGTTCTCGTCCGTCACTGGGGTCCTCGCGATGCCCGCGCGGGGCGCCGGGTCGTCGACGTCACGATACGCCCAACGGCGTCCGCCGGTGGCTTCGCGACGCCCCGCGGCTCCTGGGCTCCACCCCGTCAGGCGAGCCCGCCGCCGTCCACGACGAGGGTCGTCCCGGTCACCCACGACGCCGCATCGGATGCCAGGAAGACCACGGCGCGGGCCGTGTCCTCCGGCGTCCCGAGCCGTCGGATCGGTCGCTCGGCCGACGAGACGAGGAACGCCGCGACATCCTCGCCGAGCTGCTCCGCCTCCCCGCGGAGGAGCGGCGTGTCGGTGTCGCCCGGGCAGACGCAGTTGACCCGGATCCCCTGCGGCCCGTGGTCGATCGCCATCGCCCGGGTCAGGTTCACCACGGCCCCCTTCGACGCACAGTAGCTGGCCGCCCGGGGCCCACCCTTGAGCCCCCACCCCGATCCGATGTTGACGACGGCGCCGCCGCCGCCGCGGGCCATCTCCGGGATCGCGTGCCGGCCCAGGAGGAAGATGGCCTTGACGTTGACGGCCATCACCCGGTCCCACTCCTCCTCTGTCGTCTCGACGACGTCGGCGCGACGAATGATGCCCGCGGAGTTGACGACGATGTCGAGCCCGCCGAACGAGGCGACGGCCGCGTCGACCAGGCGGCGGCAGTCGGCCTCGACGGTCACGTCGCAGCGAACGGCGGCAGCACGTCCGCCGGCGGCGGCGATCCCTGCGACTACCTCCCCGATCCCGGCGTCGTCGAGATCAGCTGCAACGACGGCCGCCCCCTCCCTGGCCAGCATCACCGCCGTCGCCCGGCCGATGCCGGACGCGGCTCCCGTGACGATCGCTCGCTTGCCGTCCAGGATGCCCATGCGGTTGCTCCCTACGCGGCGGCCACGCGAGCGACCGAGCGCTCGCCGCGGCCCGTGATGACCTGGACATGGCCGGCCAGGTCCCGGTCCAGCTCGGGGTCGCCGGTATCTACGAGCAGCGGTCGCACCCCGAGCGCCGCCATCTTGGCCGGCGTGGCCACGATGATGATCCCCTGCCTCCCCGCCCGTTGCAGGACGTCGCGGATCACGGTCGGGCTGATCTGCTGGTTGCCGCGCCCGAAGATGAACCCCTGCCCGCCGATGGGAGTGACCAGGATCCGGCAGTCACCGGCGCCGACGATCGACAGCAAGTCCGCCTCGGCGGCGTCCACCGCGACCAGCGACGCCGCCCCTGGCCCGGAAACTTCGACGACGTCCACGCCCACGAGCGTCTTGGCCACGCCGAACCGGTCGGCGATCGCCCGCACGGTAGATCCCGGACCGAGGATGTAACGCGTGCCGACCCGCGTGCCGGCCACGACCTCGGCGGCGATCGAGGCCAGCGCCGTTGCTTCGCTCGCGGGGGTGGGAGCCTTGCGCGCCTGGACGTGCCGTCGCTCGGCGGGCACGCTCAGCTCGCCCCAGAGGCCTGGGGCCACCTCGCCTCGCCTGTAGGCGTCCTCGTCGAGGTCCAGGACCTCCCGGCTCTCCGCTCGCCGGCGCCTGGCCGGCATCGCGAGAAAACCCGCGGCCACCTCGCCCGCCGCCCCCGGACCGATCGCGAACACCGCCGAGTGGATCTTCACCCCGGCCGGAATGCCGAGCACAGGTACCCGGCGACCGGCCAGGCCGGCGTGGATGTCGCGTGCAGTGCCATCGCCGCCGGCGAAGAGGATGAGATCAACGCCGCCCTCGACCATGAGGCCGGCCAGCCGGATCGTGTCCGCGGCTGTCGTCGCGCCCGGAGTGATTGACCCGATCACGACCGGGGCGATGCCGGCCGCGACGGCGGCAGCCTCTCCCATCTCAGCCGGGCCGGTGGTCACCACCGGCGGCGACCCCGGGCCCGGCCAGCTCGCCACGAGCTGCCGCATCGCGATCGTGGCGCGCGTGCCCGCAGCGGGAAACGCCCCCATCGCGAGCGCCCGCCGCACGGTGTCGGCCCCGTCGCTTCCCTTCAGGCCAACCCGGCCCCCGAGGCCGGCGATCGGGTTGACCAGGAGGCCGACGACCGCGCGGGGCGACGAGCCCGGCGGATCGCCGACACGGCGGCCGGCGCCGGGGATCGGCGCATCGGGCAGCGCGGCACCCGGTGGCACCGCGTCGGACGCTCGCTCGGACCGGCGCCCCGTCACGGGATCGCGGCGGAGGCCGGCACCGGATGCTTGCGGCGGTACGCCCGCCAGGTCACGGCCCAGCGAGCCGGGTCGTCGAGCGGTTCGTGGTCGATCCGGTGGACGGTGCTGTGGTACGGCGCGTTGTGGATGAACTCGGGGTCCGCGTACGCCTCCTCGGCGATCGTCCGCAGGATGGCGGCGTACTCGTCGAGATCCGCGCGCGAGTAGGACTCCGTGGGCTCAAGCGTCATCGGCTCCGGGACCACGAACGGGTGATGGCTGGTCCAGTAGTGCGTGCCGAAGTCCGCGGCCCGGAACCCGATCTCCTCGGAGTGGACCCCGGTCTCGCGCGTAAGCTCCTCCCAGCTGTACCGCACCTGCTCGATCCGGCGCTTGCCGGCCGCATAGGGTGCGGTCAGCCCCCGGATCTCGAGGACGCGCTGCATCAGGTAGTTGTTGTTGAGGACGGCGATCTCCGCGACCTCGCGCAGCCCGTCGGCGCCGAGGCTCATGATCCAGGCGTAGGCGCGGACCAGGTTGGCGACGACGCCGTACCAGGGGCGGACCTTGCCGATCGAGTCCGGGCGATCGTCGTCGAGGCGGTACGTGGTCCCGTCGAACTCGACGGTCGGCCGCGGGAGGAACCGCGCGAGCTCCGCGGTCACGCCACTGGCGCCCGCCCCGGGGCCGCCGCATGCGTGCGGCGTGGAGAAGGACTTGTGGAGGTTGAAGTGGCAGAGGTCGAACCCGGCCTCGCGCGCCCGCGTCACTCCGAGGAGGCCGTTGGCGTTCGCCTGGTCGTAGCATGCGAGCCCGCCGGCCTCGTGGACCAGGCGCACGAAGTCCTCGATCCGGGGATTGAAGATGCCGGTGTCCTCGGGGTTCGTGATGAGGAGGGCCGCCGTCCGCTCCGAGACGGCCGCCCGGAGCCCGTCGAAGTCCGGGTAGCCGTCGGGGTCCGGGCGGAGCGTGATGACCCTGTAGCCGGCCACCTTCGCGCAGGCCGCGTTCGATGGGTGGCTGAAGCTCGTGGTGATGACCTCGTCGCGCCCCGTGTCCCCACGAGAGGCGTGGTGCGCACGAATCATGGAGACGTTGGTCCAGATGGCCACCGAGCCGGCGCCAGGCTGGAGCGTCACCCGGTCCATCCCCGAGATCTCCGCGAGGAGCCGCTCCAGGCGCCAGATGATCTCGAGGATGCCCTGGACCGTCGACGGATCCTGGAGCGGATGGAGGTCGGCGACGCGCGGGTCACGGACGAAGCGGTCGTTGACCTTCGGGGAGTACTTCATCGTGCAGGTGCCCTGCCCGACGTCGATGTTGACGTCGACGCCGAGGTTCTCCTGCGACAGGCGCGTGTAGTGGCGGACGACGTGGAGCTGGCTGAGCTCGGGGAGGGCAGGCGGAGCTGCCCGTCCGACGCCGGCCGGGAGCGCCGACGCGGGATTCCCGACGCGCTCGGTGATCCCGGGCTCCGTCTCCGGGGGCAGGACCCCGCGGGCACCCGGCGTGCTCAGCTCGAAGATGATCGGCTCGTCCCAGCGGGCCTGGTGGAACCGCCGGGGCATGGGCTTTGGCCCGATGGGCATGGCCGGGGCCCCCGGGGCCCGGGCGTCGCGACCCGGCGTCGTCGACGTGGTCATCGCAGCACCTCCCCCAGCTCGTCGGCGAGCCGGTCGATGTCGTCCTGGGAGTGGACCTCGGTCACGCAGACGAGCGCCGCCTGGCCCAGCGCGGGGTACTCGGCCGAGAGGTCCTTCCCGAAGAAGATGCCGCGCTCGAGGAGGGCCCGTGCGACGTCGGCCACCGTCCGTCCGCTGGCGCCGAGGTCGACGACGAACTCCTTCACGTGGTGCTGCCCGGCGAAGGGGACCGTGACCCCGGGGATCGCCTCCAGGCGCTGCATCGCATACCGCGTCCGCGCCATCATCGTCTCGCCGAGCTCACGCATGCCTTGCGGACCCATGAGGGCCAGGTAGACGCCGGCGGTGATGCCCCACAGGGCCGCCGCGGTCCCGACCCATTCCTTGCCCTCCTCGCGGACGGCGAAGGAGGTCCGTTCGTAGGCCACGTCACCGAACCCGTACTCGCCGGTCACGGCGGTGGGAGCGATCCCGAACAGGCGTGAAGGGAACTCCATGACGAACCGCGGGTCGTCATGGCTGGCGATGAACCCACCGTTGCCGCCGCCGTACTGCTGGTGGATCCCGAGCGGCTGGATGTCGCCGCAGGCCAGGTCGGCGCCCCAGGCTGCGGGGGGAGCGAGGACGCCGAGCGTCGAGGGATCGACGTCGCCGATCGCCAGGGCGCCGGCGGCGTGGGCCATGGTCGCGATCTCCGCAGCCCGTGCCTCCACGACCCCGAGGTAGCCGGGGTTCTCGATCAGCACCGCCGCGACGTCGTCGCCCAGGGTCCGGCGCAGTGCGCCGAGACTGAGCAGGCCGCTCGCCGGCTCGTGGGCGACCACCTCGACGTCGAGGTCGGGTTGCACGTAGTCCACGATCCGCGAACGCTTGTCGCGACTCATCGTCGCAGGAACGAGGACCCGTCGCCGCCCCGTGATCCGGCCGGCCATCCGGAGCGCGGTCGACGTCGCCTGGAACCCGTCGTACACGGGGACGTTGACGACGTCCATCTCGAGCAGCTCGCCCATCATCGACTCGTACTCGAAGAGGGCCTGGAAGCGCCCGTGGTCCTCGTAGGGCTCGCCCGCGTACGCCGTGAGGAACTCGCTGCGGCCGTTGATCTCGTCGCAGACGGCCGGCACGTGGTGCGGATAACAGCCCGCTCCAAGGAAGCTGAGGACGTCGCGGGTCGAGGTGTTCCGGCGCAGGAGCCCTTCGACGTGGCGGACGAGGTCGGCCTCGGAACGGAACGGCTCCGGCAGGTCGAGGGGCTCGGCCAGGCGGAGCGACCGCGGGACGTCGGCGTAGAACTCGTCGATCGTCGCGGCGTCGACCGCGGCGAGCATCGCCGCCTTCACCTCCGGGACCGCGTTCGGGATGTAGGGGTGGGGCACGCTCCGATGGGTGCTCACGTGGCGGACTCCTCCGGACTGCGGGGATGCACGGCTACCTCGCCTGAGGGACCTGGGGCTCGACGCGGATCCAGTCGCGGCTGGCCAGCCCGCCGGCGAGCTCGCCCCCGTCGATCGGGAGGGCCGCCCCGGTGATGTACGCGCCCTCGTCCGAGGCGAGGAACGCGAACAGCGCAGCGATCTCCTCGGGGCGGGCGTGGCGACCGATGGGAATCTTGGCGTCGGTGGCCGCCAGCATCTCCGGCGTGTACTCCGCCTGCTGCATGGGCGTCAGGACGTAGCCCGGGCAGATCGCGTTGACCCGGATCGCGGGCGCCAGCTCCAGGGCCATCGATCGCGCAAGCAGGATCACGCCGGCCTTCGACGCGTTGTAGTCGGCGTAGAAGGGGTGACCCACGATGCCGTTCGTGGAGGCGGTCATGAGGATGGCGCCACCCCGGTCGGCGGCCATCCGCCGGGCCCCGGCCTGGGCGGTGTTGAAGACCCCGTCCAGGTTGACCGCCATCACCTGTCGCCACTCCTCGGGGGTGATGTCGAGGAATCGGTGGCGGATGCTGATGCCGGCGTTGGCGATCACGACGTCCACCCCGCCCAGGAGCCGATCGACCTCGGCGAACGCCGCATCGACCGACGGCCGGTCGGCAACGTCCGTGGCCACGATCCCGGCCAGGCCGGGCAACTCCGCACGCACGTCGGGGAAGCGGTCCTCGTCGCGATCGAGGATCACGACGCGACTCCCCTCGGCGACGAACCGGGCGGCCGTGGCCAGGCCGATCCCGCTCGCTCCGCCGGTGATGACGACCCGGCGCCCGGCAAGATCAGGGTGGCTCGCCCGGCCCGTGGGCGGCGTGCTCATCGAATGCCTCCCGCCGTCGGCTGCCCGGCTCCCGGTCCGTCGGCCACGATCGTGCTCATGTCGCTTCTCCCGCTGCGGTTCCCGGGTCACGCGGCGGAGCCATCCCACCGGCGGCCTCGCGCCGGCGCCGCCAGCGGAGGACGACCTCGTCCAGCTCGGCGCGGCCGAACAGGCCGTCGCGCCGGCGATACATGACCAGGAGGATCAGGACGCCGAGGGTGATCTCCTGGAGCCCGAAGATCCCCGCGATCTCCAGGCCGCCGAGCGACGCCCCGTGGAGCGCGCCCTCGACACGGCGCGCGACCTCCATCAGGAGGGAGACCGCGAACGACCCGCCGACCGCACCGGTGACCGTCGTCGGGCCGCCGACCACGAGCATCGCGACGAGGGCGAACTGGAGGGTGAAGTAGAACTGCTTCGGGGAGAACGCCGTGAGCGTGTGCCCCAGGAGGATCCCCGCGACGCCGACGATCACCGCGCTGAGCAGCCAGGCGCCAAGCCGGAGATTGGCCACGTCGACCCCCGTGGACCGCGCGGCGAGCTCGTCCTCGCGGCTCGCCCGGACGCGGAGGCCGGGGACAGACTCGCGGAATAGCCTGGCAACGAGGATCGCGCCAATCGCCACCACGAGGACGGCGAGGAGATCGACGTCCGCCGGCAGGCCGTAGAACGTCTGGCTCCCCCGGGTGATATCGGCGGCTCCCACGAGTACGCCGTACGTGATGATCAGCATCGCCAGCGTTGCGATCGGCGTGGCGGCGGCCGACAGGCGTGACAGCGGCACCCCGAAGAGGAGCGCGGCCGCCGTGACCACGACGAGGGCGATCAGGCTCGCGGGCAGGAGCGGCAGCTCGATCGCCTGGAGGAACGGGGCCAGGTTGGGGAGGGACTGGGCCTTGATGACCGCGGGCACCGTCAACAACCCCGCGGCGTAGGCGGCGATCCCCATGAACCCGACGTGGCCGAACGTGATGATCCCGCTGTTCCCGCTGTAGACCTGGAACCCGACCACCGCGATCAGCGAGATCAGGAAGGTCTGGGTGACCTGCTGCTCCGCGGGGCCGAGCAGCAATGCCACCACGGCGCTGAGCACCATCAGCGGCACCCCCAGGGCGGTCGTGCCGGCCACGGCCCGAACGACGGGCCGGTCCAGCGAGAAGGAGCGCCCGAGCAGGTTGAGCTGGAGCTCGGCGGCGGGATCCCGGGGCTGGTCGTCCATCACACGCGGTCCGTGGCGCGACCGAGGAGCCCCTGCGGCCGCCACAGCAGGATCAGGATCACGATCGTCAGCGAGACGGCATCCTTGAACGGCAGCGCCTCCTGCGGTAGCCAGGCCTGGAGCGTGACCTCGATGAAGCCGAGGACGAACCCGCCGACGACCGCTCCCGGCAGGCTTCCCAGCCCGCCCATCACCGAGGCGATGAAGGCCTTGATCACGGGCGTCAGACCCATTGCAGGGTCGACGGAGCCGCGCTGCGCGACCCACAGGAAGGCGGCGACGCCGGCGAGGAGGCCCGAGATGGCGAAGGCGGTGGCGATCACCGCGTCGGCCCGGACGCCCATGAGACGAGCCACGGCGAAGTCCTGGGCCGCCGCGCGCATGCTGATGCCGAGCGTCGTCCGCCGCAGGAAGATGGTCAGGAGGCCGAGCGAGAGCAGGACCATCAGGATCGCGAGGAGCTGGATCAGCCCGATCCTGACGCCGAGGATCTGGATCACCTGGCTCATCTCGGGCGGCAGCTGGATGCCCCGTGGGCGCGGCGAGATGAGGTTCTGGAAGGTGACCTGCAGGATCACCGAGACGGCGAAGCTGGTCAGGAGCATCGTCGCGACGCTGGCGCCACGCACCGGTCGGAAGGCGATCCGCTCCATCAGGAGGGCGGCCGCCATGGCCGTGGCGACTGCCGCCAGGAAGACCAGCGGGAGCGGCGCCCCGAACTGGATCGTCACGAACCACATGGCGTACCCGCCCAGGGTCATGATCTCGCCGTGGGCGAAGTTCACGAGGCCCATGATGCTGAAGACGATCGCCAGCCCAAGCGCGAGGAGCGCGTAGACGCCGCCCAGGCTGATGGCATTGATGAGCTGCTGGATGACGAGGTCCATCAGTCGGCCCCGATCCCGAGGTACTCGCGTTCGATCCCGCTCGAGGCGCGCAGGTCGGCGGCCGAACCGGTCATCCGGAGCTCGCCGGAGCCCAGGACGTAGCCGCGATCGGCGATCGACAGCGTCTGGTCGACGTTCTGCTCGACGAGCAGGATCGTCACCCCCTCCCGGCGCAGGTCGAGGATGAGGTCGAAGATGAGATCGACGAACCGCGGGGCGAGGCCAAGGGACGGCTCGTCGAGCAGGAGCAGCCGCGGCCCGGACATGAGCGAGCGGGCGATCGCGAGCTGCTGCTGCTCGCCCCCGGAGAGCGTCCCGGCGGCTTGGCGACGGCGCGTCGCGAGGACCGGGAAGCGGTCGTAGACCTGTCGGCGGATATCCGCCGCGCGCCCCCGGTCGGCGAGGGGAATCGACCCCAGGAGCAGGTTCTCCTCGACCGTGAGCCTCGGGAAGACACGCCGCCCTTCGGGCGTGAGCGTCATCCCGAGGCGCACGATCCGCTCCGGACGCATCCCCCGGATCTCCTGTCCGTCGAAGCGGACGCTGCCATCCACCCGCGGCACGAGCCCCATCAGGGCGGCAAGCGTGCTCGACTTGCCCGCCCCGTTGGCGCCGAGGATCGCGACGATCTCGCCGGTGCCCACGTGGAAGCTCAGGTCTCGGACGGCCCGGATGGCGTCGTAGCTGACCGTCAGGCCCTCTACGGACAGGAGATCCAAGGATCGAAGGCGGAGGCTACGGGGCGGGGATGTCGGCCGAGTCCGGCTGCACGGTCTTGAGCAGCTGGAACGCGCCGTCCTTCACCGTGATCAGGTACACGGTCTTGAGCGGGATCCGGTTCTGGCCCTTGTAGGTGATGGTCCCGGTCGCACCCTGGACGTTCTCGAGGTTGTCGATCGCGTCCCGGACCTTCTTCGGATCGGTCGAGTCCGCCGCCGTGACGGCAGCCTCGATCACCTTGACCAGGTCGTACCCGGTGGCCGCGAAGACGCTGTCCGGCGGCGAGCCGTACTTGGCCTCGTAGGCCTTCCAAAAGTCCGCCGTCGACGTCCCCGCGGCCGGGAACCCGTGAGACGTGAAGACGAGGCCCTCGACCGCCGGTCCGCCGGCGCTGATCGTGTCCAGCGAGTCGACGCCGTCGATCGAGATCACGGGGATCTCCACCCCGGCGGCCCGCAGCTGCTTGATGAACGTCGGCGCGTCGGGCGGGTACGCGGGCGTCATGATCACGTCGGGCTGTGGCGAGAGGTTCTGGATCTTGGTGACCTCGGCGCTGAAGTCCGCCGCACCCAGCGTGAAGGAGCCGTTGCCGGCGATCGTGCCGCCCTTCTTCTCGAAGACCTGTGCGAAGTAGTCACAGGACTTCGACGTGTAGGACGAGTCGGGCGAGCAGAGCAGGTAGGCGCTCCTGTAGCCCTGCTCGATGGCGTAGCCGGCAAGGGCAGCCGTCTGGACGTTGTCGCCGAACACGCTCATGAACATGAAGTCGCCGACCGAGGCCGGCAGCGTCGGCGACGTCGCGGCCGTGGACATCGTCGGGATGCCGGCCTTCTGGGCGATCTGGCCGGCCGCCGTGCAGGGATCCGCATCCGACGTGCAGATCAGGAACTTGACGTCCTTGGAGATGAGGTCCTGCGCGACGACAGCGCTCTGCGCCGCCTCGCTGCGGTTGTCCTGGAGCGTCAGCTCGATCTTCCACTTGCCGGCGATCCCGCCCTTGGCGTTGATCTCATCGATTGCCATCTGGACGCCCTTGGACGCGGGGACGTCCGAGTACGCGAGCCCGCCCGTCTGGGACGAGTCGTAGCCGATCGAGTACGCCCCGCTGTCGCCCCCGCCGCCGCCACACGCGGCGACGACGAGCATCGCCGCGGCGCTCGTCGCGAATGCCTTCCGTACGTTCATCGTTCCTCCTCTGGTCGGTGACCATTTGCCGGCGCATCTTCCGCGGGCGCGCCCTTCGAGCGCGGATCCGCCCTCCGTGGACGCCTCCTCTCGTCCTGATCGTGGCTTCAGCTGTTCTCCCTTCGCTCCGGTCCTTCGACGGCCCGCCGACCCAGGTACGCCTCCCGGACCGCGGGGTCGGTGCTGACGTCGTGGGCGCTGCCCTCCGCGATCCGGGCGCCCTCGTTGAGCACGACGATCCGGTCCGCGAGCCGCATGATCAGGCGCAGGTCGTGCTCGACGATCAGGATCCCCAGGCCGTGGGCGCGGCGGAGCTCGGCGATCAGCATCCGGAGCTCGTCCGACTCCGCCTCGTTCGCGCCGGCCGCCGGCTCGTCCAACAGGAGGAAGGCGGGGCGCGTGGCGAGCGCGCGGGCGATCTCCAGGCGGCGGCGAATCCCGTAGGGCAGGGTCCGGGCGCGCCGATCGGCGACACCTGAGAGGCCGGTTTCGGCAAGCACGGCACGCGCCGCCCGGCGCAGGGCCGCCCCTCCCGGACGCCCGGGCTGGAGCGCGGCCCCGACCTCCACGTTCTCCAGGACCGACATCTGGCCGAAGAGCCGGATGTTCTGGAACGTGCGGGCGACTCCCCGCGCCGCGACGCGGTGGGCGGGCCAGCGCGTCACGTCCCGCCCGTCGATCTCGACACGACCAGTGGTCGGGACGATCACGCCCGACAGAACGTTGAGGAGGGTCGTCTTGCCTGACCCGTTGGGCCCGATCAGGCCGACGATCTCGCCCTGGACCAGTGACAGGTCGATCCCACGCAGGGCCTCCAGGCCCGAGAACGTGACGCCGACTCCAACGCAGCGCAGGACCTGCCGCCCGGTGACGAGGCGAGCGGCGTCAGCGGACTGCGGCCCAGCGGGGGCGGCGCCGTTGAAGCTGCTCCGATCGGAGGGGGGAACAACCGCCATTCGACTCGGGCTTCCTCAGATTCGCCTGCGGGCTCAGCGCGGCATGGATCACGGACAAGGTTACGAAACCTTGTCAACCACGGAGACTGGAACACGAGAACTGCCCGGCGGGGTGGTCGAACGGCCGGTCTGAGAGTATCCTACCCCGCATGGGACCGGAGCGGACTGACCTGGAACGAAAGATTCCGCAAGGTGACCGCGTCGCCGGCACCGATGGCGACGCGCGGCTCGACCAGCTTCCGACCGGGGTCCGCCGGGCCCGGGTCCTCGACCACGTCCGGCGGCGGCAGTTCGCGTCCGTCGCCGGCCTGAGCGCCGACTTTGGCGTGTCGGAGGTCACGATCCGCAACGATCTCGACGTCCTCGCCGAGGAGGGGCATCTCCGGCGAGTCCGTGGCGGGGCGGTCCACGCGGCGATGGGCGGGCGTGAGGCGCCGTTCGAGCAGGCGATCGGCGCACGCGCCGCCGAGAAGGCGCGGATCGGCGCGGCAGCCGCCCGGCTGGTCGAGAGCGGCCAGACGATCTTCCTCGACGTGGGCACGACCGCTGCGGCGGTCGCCAGGGCCCTCGTGGCGCGCCCCGACCTCGACGAGGTCACGATCTTCACGAACGGCCTGCGGATCGCGCTGGAGCTCGAGCCCGCGATCCCGCGCTTCTCGGTCATCCTGACCGGCGGCACGCTCCGGAAGCTCCAGCACTCGTTGGTCAACCCGCTCGGGACGGTCATCCTCGAGCAGGTGCATGCCCACCTCGGCATCCTCGAGTGCAACGGGATCGAACCCCAGGCGGGCGTGACGAGCATCAACGTCGCCGAGGCCGAGGTGAAGCGGCTGATGATGCGCGCCGCGCGTCGCCGCGTGCTCGTGGCAGACGGCTCGAAGGTCGGCCAGGTCAGCCTGGTCCACCTCTACGGCGTCGACGAGGTTGACGTCCTCGTCACGGACCCCTCGGCCGACCCGGACGTGCTCGACGCGCTTCGCGATCGGGCCGTCGAGGTCCAGGTGGCCGGCGAGTGAGGACCGCGCCCGGTCACCGGACGACGGCGGCAGGGGGCAGGCCGACGGCGGGCACGCTCAGTCACGAACAGGAGTGACGCATGGCGACGACGTTCCACCTGCCGATGAACGGGATCTCCTTCGGCTGGAGCCGTGACCACGAGCCCCTGTTGCGCGTCCCCTCCGGGGCCGAGATCGTCGTCGACGCGAGCGAGTGCTCGTACGGCCAGGTCGGCCCGGGCTCGACACACGCGACGATCGGCACGCTCGACATGGGGCGGATCGATCCGATCGGTGGGCCGATCTACGTGGAGGGAGCACGACCGGGCGACGTCCTCCAGGTCGACCTGCTCGACCTCCGTCCGGCGAGCTACGGATGGTCGGCCAACTACCCGGGCAGCGGCCTCCTGCCGGAGGACTTCCCGGATCCCTGGCTCTTCGTCTGGGACCTCACCGGCGAGCGGGCCCCGTACATCGGCAACATCTCCGTCCCGATCGAGCCGATGGTCGGGATCGTTGGCTGCACGCCGGCGGCCCCGGGTGTCCACAGCTCCATCCCGCCTCTCAGGACCGGCGGCAACATGGACGTCAAGCAGATCGGCATCGGGACGACCGTCTACCTCCCCGTCGAGGTCGAGGGCGCCCTCCTCGGGCTCGGTGACCCGCACGCCGCCCAAGGCGACGGCGAGGTTGGCGGCTCGGGGATCGAGACCTCGATGACGATCACGGCCCGCCTGACGGTCCGCCGCGACCTGTCGATCCCGACGCCCCAGTACGAGGTTCGCCGACCCCTCGAGCGGGCGTCGGCGGCGGCAGCCGGCTACTACGTCACGACCGGGATCGGGCCAGATCTCGTCGAGGCCTCCAGGACCGCCGTCCGGGCGATGATCGACCGGCTCGTGGCGACCCGCGACCTGGAGCCCATCGAGGCATATGAGCTCTGCTCGGTGGCCCTCGACCTCAAGATCAGCGAGATCGTCGACCACCCGAACTACGTAGTGTCGGGTTTTCTCCCGAACGACCTCTTCGGGACGTGGCGCTGACCCGACCTCGACGCGCCGCACCGGGAACCCGATACTGCACACGCGGCGGCGCGCGGCGGCCCGGGGTCGCGCCGGCGACCAAGCGAAGAGCGGCGGGAGGCACGCGATCATGGACGTGACGGGCGGCGACGGGAACCTGCTGGAAAGGCTCGGCGAGCTCAGCGCCCGCCACCTGTGGGTGGTCTACCACAACTACTCGGCGCTGGCCCAGGCCAAGTCCGTCCCGGCATCCCGCTTCCGGGAGGTCGCCCGCGAGGGCGTGTCGTTCGCCAAGGCCAACTGGGATTTCGCCATCACCGACGAGCCGCACCCCCACCCCGGGTTCGGGGCCGACAGCGGCGACTTCCGGGTCGTCCCGGATCCGGCGACGCTCGTGGCGCTTCCCCACCGCCCCGGCGTCGCCCAGGCCTACGGCTGGATCACCGACGACGGCGGCGCGTGGGCGGGCGACCCGCGGGCCCGTCTCCGCGAGCAGGTCGACCGCCTGGCGCGACAGGGCTTCGCGGTCCGGATGGCTTACGAGGCGGAGTTCATCCTGCTCGAACGTCGCGCGGGGGGCGAGCTGGCCCCCGCCGACCATGGACGGATGTTCACGATCGACGAGGTCGAGGCGCGCTGGGCATGGAGTGCCGGCGTCCTCGACGCCCTGGAGGCGGCAGGCGTCGCGGTCCACCAGCTCGCCCGCGAGTACGGGCCCGGGCAGTACGAGGTGAGCCTGATCCCCACACCGCCGGTCGAGGCGACGGACCGGTTCCTGCTGATGCGGCAGGTCGTGCGGGCGCTCGCGCGCGACGAGGGCCGCGTCGCGAGCTTCATGCCGAAGCCGCGCACCGAGCTGCCCGGCAACGGTCTCCACGTCCACCTGTCACTGGTGGGACCGGACGGCGCCGACGCCCTCCCGGACCCGGCGTCGGAGGGACTCTCACCAACCGGCGAGCACGCGATCGCGGGCCTGCTGGAGCACGCGGACGGGCTGGCGGCTCTCGCGGCGCCCACGCCCAACTCCTACCGTCGCCTGCAGCCGGGCTCGTGGGCGCCGGCCCACCGATGCTGGGGCTTCGGCAACCGCGCCGCGCTGGTTCGGGTGCCAGGTCGCGGCGAGGGCCGCCACCTCGAGTTCCGGCTCGCCGATGCGAGCGCGAACCCGTACCTCCTCGCGACGGGTCTCCTCGCGGCGATCGTCGACGGGCTCGAGCGCCGGATCCCGCTGCCGCCGCCCGTCGAGGTCGACGTCGGCCACCTGTCCAATGCCGAGGCCGCCGCCCTCGGCGCATCACGGCTCCCCACGGACCCCGAGCAGGCCGTGGCGGCGTTGACGTCGGATGCGGTCCTCCTCTCCGCGCTCGGGCCGGTGATCGCCGACCACTACCCAGCGATGAAGCGGTTCGAGGCCGCGCTCTGCCGAGCCAAGGCTCCTCCGACGGGTGATCAGACCGCCGTCACCGACTGGGAGCGGCACGCCTACCTCGAGCACGTTTGATGGCAGACGGGCACCACCCGCGCGGGCCGAGGACCGCCGCTGCGGCCGCCGTTGGGGAGCGGTTCGCCGCGTGGTTCCCGGGCGAGCAGCTGATCACCGTCGACCGGGCCGACGAGATGGCAGCACGATTCGACACGCTCGGCCCTCAGCGGCCTGCGACCTGTGGGGCGTATGCCCTCTCGTACCTGCTGCCGGCGGTCGGCTTCGCGACGCACGATGACATCGACCTCGCCGCCGAGGACTATCTCGCCCATCTCGCGGCGGTCGTCGTCGAGGCGGAGGAGATCGTGGTATCGGACGAGATCGCCCGGCGGGTCGCGGCCGGCGAGCTGGCCGCGGACGAGGCGCTCCGTCGCTTCGGTCGCATCTGGTACCGGTTCCCGGTCCGGTCGTCGACGGATCCGGTCGAATCGGGAACGAGCCCGACCGGCATCGCCCGTGCCATCGCCATCGGAACGAACGGGAGGCTCGCCTGTCTCCCTGTTGCGGCCCGGGACGCCGCCGGGACGGCCCAGCTCACGAGCGACCGCTGGGCACGGCTCCTCGAGACGCTCGCCGATCACGTCGCCGACTGGCGGTGGCACGGCATCCTGAACTACGAGGTCAACCAAGTGCTTCGGCCGACCGACCCGAGCTATCGGCCGGAGAACCTTCGCGCGCTCGACGCGGAGGCCCGAATCCCGCGGGATGACTGGGGGGTCGGCCACTTCGCCGGCCTGCTCGGCCTCTGGCGGCGACGCGTCGATGGCCGGTGGTGGCTCGTCCTGGTCGACACGTACAAAGAGCGCGGGTTCGACGGCTACCAGCCCCAGCCGGCCGAGGTCGTGCGCCGGGCGCTCGTGCGCGAGGACGGACGCGAGGGCGGGCTGCTCCTCATCGTGCCGCAGGCAGTGCTCGAGGGTGCGGCCGCGGCCGTGCGCCGCGTCGGCATCGAGCCGCGGATGTGGTCGAACGGCTCGACCGAGCCCGACGACTGGTCCTGGCAACCGACCTCCTGAGCCGGGCCTCCGCGGGCCATCGTCGTTGCCGTGGCGACGGGATCCGAATGCCGCGTCCAGACGAAGACGCTGGTGACGGCGCGCGATGGTCATCCCGGGTAGGCTGACCGCCCGAGCCGAACGGACGAGCAGCGCATGGACGACGATCGCCCGATCCAGCCCGACGACCACCGGGCCACGCCCGACGCACGCCGCCCGACGACCGACCACCGGGCGGTCGACCCGCGCGCGGACGAGTTCGACGCCTTTTCGACCGCGTGCGGCCGCAGGCCGGACGGCTTCTCCGCCTCGCGACCATCGCCGCGGGCGATGGCGCCGCCGGCGAGCTGGCGGCCGCGGTTGCCGTCCGGGCCACCTGGCGTGATGCCCGCCGCCTCCCCGCCGAGAACCTGTCCGGCGCCCTGGAGGCGCGGGTGGTGGCAGCCCTCCCCCACCGCGCCCGGCCTGCGGCCGGCGGCACGTCCGGAAGGGCACCTCCGCTGCATGCCGAGGGCACCGAGAGCGACCAGGGCACGCATTCGAGCGGCGTCAACTGGACCTTCCTGCATGCCGGCCACGGCTGGGTGCGGATTACGGCATTCGCCAGCGCGACCAGCGTGACTGCCGATGTGATGTCGCGCCTGCCGGGAACCGGCGCGACGCGCAAATGGCGCGAAGGCGCCTGGTCGGGTCATCGCGG
>CAZVPS010000019.1:0-17574 GCA_964629105.1 uncultured Anaerolineaceae bacterium | reverse complement strand
GCTGCTGCCGGGTCGGGCCCGGGCCCATGGAAGCGCGAGGGAGGCCCGCGCTATACTCCGGCCACGGGCGATTAGCTCAGTCGGTCAGAGCGCACGGTTCACATCCGTGAGGTCACTGGTTCGAGCCCAGTATCGCCCACCACCCTCGACCCACCAGAAGCCGGCGGCCCGCCCGCCGGTTTCTCTGCGCCTGCGCGCGCCCTCGTCAGCCGTCGATCGGCACCACGAGGAGGAACTTGCCGTCGCGGCCGGGATAGGGACCGGAGCGCAGCAGGAACGGCAGGAAGTTGGCCTTCATGTCCGCCGCATCTCGTGGCACATTCGGGGCCTCCGAGCGCGGCCAGCGGGTGGAGACCCAGGGATACCAGGGGTCGAGCACGTAAGCCGTGCCGACGGTGAAGCGCGTCGTGGCGGCCGGGTCCGCGGTGGCGGTGAAGCCCGTCATCACCCACGAGTGGATCCCCGTCCAGGTCAGCATCCCGACCGGGCGGCCCGTCGCCCGGATGGCGGTGGCGGCGGCGCGCAGCGCGGCGGCCCGCGACTCATAGGCCCGGACCTCGTACGGATACCCCTCCTCGGTGAGGAGGGCGGCCCAGCCCCCGGGTCCCGTTCCGCCGTTGTGGGAGTCCTCCCAGGTCGTGAGCTTCACGATCCGGGCCTCGAGCGCCCGCTGCGTCTTCACGGAGACGTCGGGCTTGCGGCCGTCCTCGACGAGCCGGATGACGTTGAGCATGTTGAGGGCGGCGGCGGCGACGCACGACTCCTTGTCGTACTGGTGGACGAAGACGCCCTTCCGGTAGAGGTTCATGGTGAAGGGGCCGCTGGCGATCGGGGTCGGCGTCGGGGCGGGCGACGGCGGGGCGGTGACGGCCGGCCTGGCCGAGGGAAACGGCGACGCAGGCGAGGCGGCGGGCGCGCTCCGGCTCGGCGCGACGGGCCCTGCGGTCGCGCTGGCGCCGGGCAGGTACCGGTCCAGCCACGACGCCTCGCCCCCCGCGGCCAGGAGGCCGCCGGCCAGGACGAGGCCGAGCGCGGCGATGCCAAGGGCGAACAGGGTGTCGCCCCCGGTGGCGCGGCAGCGGGGCGGCCCGTGGCGGACGGGCGGTCGGGGTTGGGTATTCACGCAGCGGCAAGACGGAGGGCGGACGGGGGTCGTGACGCGACGCGACGGATCGTAGCCGGGCCGGGACCCGCCGGGGAGTCGCTACGATTACCCGGCCTGGGTCGCGCCCCGGCGATCAGCGTTGGCCGCGCTGCCCGGCCCTGGCGGGTTGAACCCGTTGCGGCGGCAGGACGACGAGCTCGCCCTCGAGCACGACGACCCCGTCCTGGTTCTTGCACACCGTGCTCAGGCGGGCGCGCCCGCGCGACGGGATCACTTCGACGACCTCGGCGAAGGCGGTGACCGTGTCCCCGGGCCGCACCGGCGCCGTGAAGTGGAGCTCCTCGCGCTCGAGGATCGTGCCCGGGCCGGGCAGCTTGGTGCTGATCACCGCGATCACCAGGCCTGCAGTCAGGGCCCCCGGAGCGACGCGCCCGCGGTAGCGGTGGGCGGCGGCGTAGCCCTCGTCGATGTACAGGGGATTGAGGTCGCCGGTCATCCCGACGTAGAGGTAGATGTCGGTCTCCGAGACGACCTTGGTGACCGAGGCGCGATCGCCGACGGTCAGCTCGTCGGCCGATCGTCCCAGCGCGAATGTCACCGCTGACTCCTTCCGCCGTCAGGCGACGGGCGTGGCCCGGAGGTAGTTCTCGGCATAGATGTCCTGGTTGAGCAGGATACTCGCCGTCCGCAGCGCGTCCATCAGGTCCTCGTCGAACGGATCTAGGATGGCGCCATCGATCCCGGCGGCCATGGCCATCACCAGGTACGTCCGGTTGACGAGGCTCCGGTGGGCCGTTCCCTGGGACACGTTGCTCAGGCCGATCGCGATTCGCGGCGGCGGCTCGCACAGCGACCGGAAGACCGGGATTGCCTTGAGCGCCGCCGCGCACTGGTCCTGGGCCGCGCTCACCGGCAGCACGATCGGGTCCAGGTAGAGCCGATCGGGCTCGATGCCCGCCTCCAGGGCCCGGGCCACGATCGTCAGGGCGATCTCCGCCCGGGCCTCCGCGTTGCGCGGGATCCCGCGTTCGTCGATCGTCAGGCCGATGAGGCCCGCGTTGTAGGCTGCCGCCAGCGGCAGCATCGTGTCGAGCTTCGCCTGGGCGCCCGTGGTGGAGTTGATGATCGCCGGGCGACGGGCGGCACGGAGCCCGGCCTCGACCACCAGGGGCTTCGGGCTGTCGATCGCGAGCGGCACGTCCACGGCGGCCTGGACGGTTTCGACCAGCCAGCGCATCACCTCGACGGGGTCGCCCTCGGTCGGCCCGGTGTTGACGTCCAGGGCGTGGGCGCCGGCGTCCACCTGGCGCCGGGCCAGATCGGCGATGGCGGCCTCGTCCCGCTCGGCGATCGCCCGTGCGACCGAGCGGAACATCCCGTTGATTCGTTCGCCGATGATGAACATGGCTATCCCTCCGCCGCGCCGGCCGGGCGCGCTGTCAGCTCGCTGATCGTACGCTTCACCGCACCGACCGCCTCCGGGTGGAGCAGCACGACGATGTCCGTTCCTGCCTGCAGGAAGGCTGCGGCAGTGGTCGCCTCCCAGGTCGGGCCGCGCCGGGCCGCCGATCCCCACGCCGGCATCTCCGCCTCGGGCAGCCGCGCCTCCTTCGCCTTCCAGCTGTCCTCGCCGACGATGGCCGCCACCGGCTGCGAGAGCATTCGGTCGCCCTGGAGCCCGGCCAGGCGGATCCGCTCCATGATCGAGTACTCGTACTCGAGGCCGTAGCCGAGCGAGGCCGTCCCCGGGTGGAGCACGATCCGGTCGGGCGGCAGGCCCATCTCGCTGACCAGGATCGTGAGCTGCTTCTGGATGTTGACGTCGATCGGAGCTTCGGCCAGGAGCGCGTGCCCGTCGGCCAGGCAGGACACCACGAGCGTCTTGTAGTTCGCGGGGACGGCGATGCCCATCAGGCAGCGCTCGCCCCGGGCCTCGTGGGTGACCCGCGGCCAGAGGTCGTTGTCGACGTCGGGATCCCCGCAGCCCAGGATGATCAGCGGCACGGAGACCGCGTCGAGCACGGCCCGGACGGTCCGGGCGGCCTCGTCGGGAGTGGCGCCCCGCCATTCCGGGTGCGGCGAGAAGAGGCGCAGGCAGATGAGGTCGGCGCCGAGTTCCTCGAACCCCTTGCGGGCCCAGGCGGCGGGCGAGTCCAGGACGTCGGCCAGCGACGCGCGCAGGTGCTCCGGCCAGTCGTCCGGCACCATGTCGAGCACCTCGAGGGCGACGACGGGGCGATGCGGGCTCGGGGCGTCGCCGGTCATGAATGGCAGCGCCCCGTGGCCGCCGACGGTGACCGTCGAGCTCCGCGTCCCGCCCTCGGCGGGCGTCGCGCCGATGGTGACGGTCAGGATCTTCCCGGGCCAGGCTTCGCGCATCAACTCGACCGTCATGTGTCCTCTCCTATGCCCGCGGGACGATTAGCTGCCTCGGCCAGCCGGCGGGTGGCGAGCTCGGCCAGGACGGTGACTGCCTCGGCGTCAAGATACCCCTCGACCGAGGCGTCGAACACCACGTTTGCGCTCGGCGGGAACTCCTCGTCGCCGCCCCAGAGCACGTACGCGAGGGGCAGGCGGGGCAGCGCCGGGAGACGGACCGACGCGTCCCCGAGCTCGAGCGGCTCCCCGTCGAGGCCCGCCGCCGCCGGCACCAGCGCCTTCGGACGCGACCCGAGGGCGCGCAGGAGTGGCGCCACGACGCGGCCTCTGAACGCGGCGAGGTAGCCGGCGCCGCCCGACAGCTGCTCGAAGGCGACCCAGCGACCCTCCAGGGTCCGCCCGGTCGACTCGGTGAGGTAGAGGAGGAGGAGGATCGCCTCGGTCTCGGGCGCCGGCTGGTCGTCGGCCTCGAGCACCAGGCCGTCGGGGTAGGTGACGACGTACTCCCGGCCGAGGCAGCGCAGCCCGATCCGGTCCGGCCTGAGCGCACGCGCCCCGCTGCGCTCGACGATGCCGGCAAGATCGTGGCCGGCCAGCCGGGCGCGGAGCGCGTCGTAGGCCACCTGGTAGGTGCTCATGCCTGCCCTCCCTGGGCGCTGAGCGCCGCCAGCATCCGTTCCACCGCCCCGACCGCGGGCGCATCATCGGGGAGCTCGAGCAGGGGTCGCCCCGCGAGCTCGAACTCCGGGATCCACGGGTCGTCCGGCACGAACCCGGCGAGCTCGAGCCCGTCGGCCGCGATCGCCGTCTCGACCGCCGGCGGGAGCGCGGTGGCCTGGTTGACCACGAGGGCCATCCGGCGCACCGGGAGGGCGAGCTCGGCGACGAGCGCCCTGATCCGATGTGCCGACCGGATCCCGACCTGGGTGGCGTCGCTGACGATGAGGAGGAGATCCACGTCGCGGGTGGTCCGGCGGCTGAGGTGCTCCATGCCGGCCTCGTTGTCGACCACGACCGTGCGGTACGCGCCCATCAGCCGGTCCATGTAGCTCCGCAGGAGGTGGTTTGCCGAGCAGTAGCAGGCCGGTCCCTCGGGGCGGCCCATCTCGATCAGGTCAACCCCCCGGCCCTCGGCCAGGCAGGCCTGGAGCTCGTACTCCAGGTACGTCGCCTTGGGCATCGTCTCGGGCGCCCCGCGCAGGCCGTGGCTGGCATGGAGGACGTCCGAGATCGTCCGTGCCGGGTGCAGCCCGAGGGCCACGTCAAGGCAGGCGTTGGGGTCCGCGTCAACCGCCAGGATCGGCGTCCGGGTCGCCCGACGGAGCGAGCGGACGACCAGCCCCGCGACGGTCGTCTTCCCGGTGCCGCCCTTGCCGGCGAGCGCGATCACTTCTGCCATGGCGGCGCCTCAGGTGACCCCGAGCGCGGCACAGGCCCGGGGGAACCGGCCGCAGTCGGTGTGGGGGAGGAACATGGCCGAGACGTACTCATCCATGAAGGCCTCGTCGACGCTCAGCTCACGGTAGGTCATCCGGGCGGCCACGTCGCCGGCGCGGCACAGGGCCTCGAAGGAGAGCAGGGCCATCTTGGCGCCCGTCACGGACCCGTTGCCGATGAAGGTGATCCGCTCGACCGGCACGTCGGGCAGGAGCCCGATCTGGATCGCGTTGCCGATGTCGAGATAGGTGCCGAAGCCGCCGGCCACGAAGACCCGCTGGAGGTCGGTCATCTCGACGCCCAGGCGCCGGGCGAGGAGCGCGGCACCGGCGTAGACGGCCGCCTTGGAGCGGAGGAGGTTCTCGAGGTCGGCGTTCGTGACGGTGATGTCCCGCCCGGTCGCCGTCGCCGCCGCCGGCACGACCACGATCTCGAGCCCGGCCGGGCCCGTGCGGACGAGCGGCGCGTCGGCCCGGAGGCGGGCCGACCGGTCGATCCACCCGGCCCGGAGCATGGCCGCCAGCAGGTCGACGAGGCCGGAGCCGCAGATGCCCCGCGGCGGGGTCCCGCCGATCGTCGCGCAGGCAAGCGCCCCGTCCTCGGTCACCTCGACCCGCTGGACCGCGCCCCGGGCCGCGCGCATCCCCGACGAGATGCCGCCCCCCTCGAAGGCCGGACCCGCCGAGCAGGCACAGCAGATCAGGAAGTCCCGGTTGCCGATGACCGTCTCGCCGTTCGTCCCGGCGTCGATCAGCATCGACAGCTCGGTTGCCGTGTCCATCCCGGCGGCGAGCACGTCGGCCACGATGTCGCCCCCGACGTAGCTGGCGACGCCGGGCATCGCCGTGACCGTCGCCCGCGGGTGGATGCGCAGGCCGAGCTGTTCGGCATGCTGGACCGGCGGCACCGTGGTCACCGGGACGTACGGCGCGCGTCGGATCTCGGCCGGCGGCAGGCCGAGGAACAGGTGGACCATCGTCGTGTTGCCGGCGACCACGGCCGTGATGATCTCGTCGCGGCGCACGTCGTGGGTCTGGGCCAGCCTCCCGATGAGCACGTTGAGCTCCCCGACCACCACCTGCCGCAGCTGCTCGAGGCCGTCCGGCTCGGCGGCACGGATGATCCGGCTGATCACGTCGTCGCCGTAGGCGACCTGGCGGTTGAGCGCCCCGGCCGCCCCCAGGGTGGCCCCGCTCCCGAGGTCAACCAGGTGGACGACGACCGTCGTCGTGCCGATGTCCACGGCCAGCCCGAAGGCCCGGGTGGCGTCCGTCCCCGGGCGCAGGTCGAGCAGCTCGTAGCCACCGGGCGAGCGGGCGATCAGGGCGGTCACCGCCCAGCCGGCATCCCGGAGCACCCCGGGCGCCGTGCGCAGGACCTCCAGGGGGACGGCGAGGTTCCGGATGTTGCGCCGGCGCAGCACCTCCCGCTCGAGGCGCTGGAGGTCGCTGACCGGGTCGTTGAGCGTGGGCTGGGGGAGCTCCAGCGGCAAGGCGAAGGCGAGCGGACTGGGGACGAACAGGTCCGCCGACCGCGGCAGCCCGAGGGCGACCCGGTCCTCGGCAGGGGGCAGCTCGCCGGGGCGCTCGAGGCCGGTGAGGATCTCCTCGCCCTCGATGCGCGAGGCCTCCGGCACCTCGAGCGTCACGTCACCGACCGCCCAGGCCAGGCAGGCGAGGACCTCGCGTCCACCGGCGGCCCGCGCCGCCGGCGCGGCGACAACCTCGCCCTCGCTGACCACGACCCAGCAGCGCTGGCAGATCCCCCGGCCGCCGCAGACGCCGGCCAGCGGGACGCTGGCGGCGATGGCCGCGTCGAGCAGCGACTGCCCGGCCCCGACGACGGCGCTGCGGTCGTCGGGGATGAAGGTGACGCGGGCTCCGGTCACGGGCCGTCCTTCAGCTGGCGGCGGCGACCTCGGGCTGCCGCCAGCGGGTCCGCATGAAGACGGACATGCCGGCCGACTCGCGCGGCCCGACGATGATCTCCCAGCCGCTCAGCTCCTCGAGCTTGCCGCTGATCGTGGCCACCCCGCCGGGGATCACCGCCCGCCGGTGGTCGACCCGCTCGGCCACGTTCGACTCTGCGATCGCCCGGGCGATCGTCTCGGCGGTGAACTTGTCGGCCGCCCAGGCGGTCAGGACCGACTGCCCCTCGGTGTCCACGATCAGGATCCAGGCCGGCGAGTGGCTGGCCTCGGTGTCCGCCTCGACTGTGAAGTAGGTGAGCGAGAAATTGGTCGTGACCAGGACCGGGGACGATGCATCAGGGCTGCCGACGGCGCGCACGCCGGGCTCGACCTGGATCGGCTTCTGCGGGTCGGTGTAGACGTTCTGGCGGGCCGTGACCATGGCGAGCGCCTGCCAGTCCTCGAGCCCGTCGGTCACCACCAGGCCGGCGTACTTGCAGATGTAGGCCGTCCCCTCGGTGACCTGGTCGATGGGATCCTGGGCCGTGACGAACGCCATCGCCGGGTAGCCGAGCGGCCGGAACTGGCGGCGCAGCGACAGGCGCCGGATCTGGGTCAGGTCCTGGAGGGTGGCATGGAGGCCGCGCGCCCCGCTGTCGAGGACCAGGTCGGTGACGCCCAGGCCGGCGATCCGCCGGGTGAGATCGGCCAGCTCGCCCAGGTCCTTGCCCCGGACGACCAGCGGACAGGCGCCCGCCTTGGCCAGCCCGGCCATCGCCTCCCAGGAGTCGGCCGTCGCGGCGTAGAGCAGCGGCCGATGCCCGCGGATGCCGGCCAGCGCCGCCTCCAGCACGGCCGGCGAGCCGCTCATGAGCATGAGCGCGAGGCCCATCTCGTCGGCGAGGGCGGCCGCCGCGGCGAAGCGCCCGGGATCGCCGTCGGCGTCCTCGAGCGCGACCATCTCCACCCGGACGAACTGCCCGACCCGGTCGTAGACCATCGCCACGACGCGCTCGAAGGCGGCCCGCAGCTCCTCCGGGCTGCGGTCGGTCCGGATCCGCACCGCGATGGCGGTCGGGTGGTAGAAGGTCTCCTCGTGGCGGAACAGGACCGTCTCGTTGCCCATCACGATGCACTGGGCTTCGGGGCCGATGCTGACCAGCCGGATGGGTGGGGCGGCCGCCCCCGCGAGCGTCGCCTTGGCATCGTCGGTCGCGTACGGACAGGCGTCGATCGCCGCCTTCTTCGTGGCCAGCTGCATGGCGAAGGCCAGGCAGGTCGGGACTCCGCACTCGCCACAGTTGGTCTTCGGCAGCACCTTGTAGATGTCCAGCGCGGTCAACGGCATGTGCTCTCGCCTCCGGTGTTCTCCAGCCGGTCCGCTCCCGGATCGGCGCCTGCTCCGCTACAGCAGCGACGGCATGGTCAGGGCCGGGTGCCCCATCCGCTCAAGGTAGGCCACGAGCTCATCGGTCGTGGTGGCCACCGTCTCATCGGCGATCTTGTCAACGAAGCCCTCGTCGCCAAGCTCGCGGCCGCGCCCGACCAGGCGCTCGCGGAGGGCTTCCTTGAGCTCCTGCGGCATCCATACCAGGCGCAGCAGGCCGCCGTCGGCCGGGATGAACTTGCGGCTGGCGAGGTAGAGCCGGCCGACGCCCAGGAAGCCCGGCGTCTGGATCCCGCCTCCGACCATGCCGGCGAGGGTGCTGAAGGTCATGCCCAGCGGCGTCATGCCGGCGTACTCGCGGTCGACGACGATCACCCCGTTGACCTCGGGCGCGATGCCGAGGATGCACTCGAAGCAGCCGCACGAGGTCATCGGCGACATGAGCATCGAGTACAGGCTGACCTGCTCGACGGTCTTGTTGGACTTGCTGTAAACGAACTGGTTGAGGCCGTCGTACATGCCCAGCGACGCGTCGAGGCAGGCTCCCTTCTCGATCGGCTGGTTCGGCCCGACCGGGTTGATCTCGTGGCTCACCTTGCCGTCCAGCCAGTTGTAGGCGCCGCACAGGCCCAGTCGCTCGGGCGAGATGATGCAGACGTGGTTCGGGGCGTACGACTGGCAGAGTGTGCACGAGTAGTAGATGTCGACCGTCTCGTCGGTCATGCCCGCCACCCGGGCATCACGCTCGGCCCAGACCTGGCGGGCCTCGACGAGGATCGGCTCGAGCGCCGCTGCCTCCGAGATCAGGGTCACGGAGACCTTGTCGACGAGGGCGGGGTACTCCTCCAGGTACTTGGCGTGCAGGATCACGCCGAAGTCGCGCAGCCGGAGGCCCGCCTTGAAGGCGTCCTGGCTGACCCGGATCCAGGGCATGTCGCGCTGGCCGATGTGCATCACGCCCATCGCCCCGTTGATGAAGCGGTGTACCTGGCGCTCGAGGATCGGCTCGAAGTCCTTCTGGAGCTTGCGCCCGGCGACCTCGATGAGGATGCCCAGGGGCATCGACCCACCCACCTCGGCCGTGTCGAGGTCCGGTCCGATCAGCTCGACGTGCCCGTCCTCGATCTCGTTCAGCTCACGGCTGCGGAGGTACTCGAGGGCCGGGAAGCCGCCGCGGCCGAACTCGACCTGGAGCTGCTCCTTGCGGACGCGCTCGCCCTCGAAGGCGGCGCTGTACGAGACCGGGATGGGGATCTTGGTGATCTTGAGCTTGAGGCCGCGCACCTCGATCGCCTTGGCCACCATCCGGTCGTGGGGCGTGTTGGCGACCACGTGCTCGTAGGTGCAGATGCCGCTCGGCAGGATCTCCGGGATGTCCGTGTCGGCCACGACCGGGAAGCCGAAATTGATGGCACCGGCCGCGGTCGCGTACTTCTGGTCGTCGACCTCGCCGAGGGCGAGCACGAAGGCAAAGACCCGCTCCTTGTTGTAGAGCAGGATCTGGCGCGCCTTGGCCAGGTCGCCGGGGACCAGGCCGCCGAAGGTCATGGCCGCCCGGGCGGCGAAGTTGAGGGCGTGGACGGTCGAGCTCGTCTCCTTGCCGTAGGGCACGAGGTACGTGTCCCAGGTCATCTCGACGCCTTCCTCGGCCAGTTGCTCGGCCATGCTCCGGCCGCCCGTCTGGCTCGAGAGGAAGGCGAGGATGTTGCGCTCCTGGAGCTCGCGGGCAAGCCGGACGGCCGCCTCGTTGGTGGGCAGGGCGCCCACGCAGGCGGCGAACCCGGGCATCCGCCCATCGACGAGCTTGATGCCTTGCGTCCGGAGGATCGCGTCGTCGGTGAACCCGAGGTAGATGCCGTTGGGCGGCCCGCCGTTGGCGTAGCGCAACGCCTCGATGATCTCCTGGGCGATGAGGGTGGCGACCCCGGCATCAAGGGCGTCGCCCAGGTAGGGGAGCCACAGCCGGTCGGTGGGGACCGGCGCGAGCAGGCTCCGGGCGATGCGCAGCGGCGCGCGGGCCTCCTCGAGGGTCTTTACCTCGATGCCCGTCGTCGCCAGGATGAGCGGCAGGTAGAAGGCGGTGTTGGGGAACTCCAGGCGGGTCGCGCCGCCCTTCGATTCCATCGCCTCGGCCAGACCGGCCTCGGCCTGCTCGACGAACTCGTGCGCGCCCCGGATGGCGGCAGTAGCGATGATCCGTGACATGGTTTCTGGCTCCGTCGCTCGGGCTGTTCGCGTTCCAGCCGGTGTCTAGGCGATGGCCGGCAGGGCGTCGTACATCATCGGTCGCAGCTTGAGCGCCTCCCGCTTTCGGTCGAGATGCGCCACGATCAGCTCGGCGGCCTTCAGCGGGTCCGTCTCGAAGGCGAACCGGCCGCCGGTCAGGCTCTCGATCTCGTCGGTCACGAAGCGGGTGACGGCTTCGCTGCCGAGGATGTTGAACGGTGAGCCGAGGACCGTGGTGATGCCCGAGGCGACCGCGTAGAACCCGATCGTGATCGCCTTCTCCGACCACCAGCCGGGCGCCGCCGCGGCGATCGGCAGCTCGGAGAAGTCGCGGCCGATGCCGCCCTCGCGGACCATCTCCATGGCGACGGTCAGGATCCGGCTGTTGTCGACGCACGAGCCCACGTGGAGGACCGGCGGGATACCGACGGCCTCGCAGATCTCCTGGAGCCCGCGCCCGGCGTGCTCGAAGGCCGCCTCGGGCCGGAGCAGGCCCGCCTTGCCGCAGGCGATGGCCGAGCAGCCGGTCTGGGCCACGAGCACGTCGTGGCGGAGCAGCTCGTAGACGGTGTCCAGATGCCCCTGGTCCTGGACCTGCTTGGGGCTGTCGCAGCCGACCACGCCCACGACCCCCCGGATCCGGCCCGAGATGATCCCGTCGTTCAGCGGCCGGTAGCCGCCCCGGTAGGTGCCGCCGAGCATGTGGGTGATCGACTCGGTGGTGAAGCCCGCGACCACGTCCATCTTGTGGTCCGGGATCATCACCCGCGACGGGTCGCGTCGGGCGAAGCTCGCGACCGCCCGGCCGACGATCTCCCGGGCCGCCTCCGGCGCCCGGTCCTCCGTGACCTCCATCGGGATGGTCCCCGGGAACTGGGCGCGGGTCGAGGTGGCGATGACCTCGGTGTGGAAGCAGCCGGCCACCTGCACGATCCCGGGCATGATGCACTGGACGTCCACCAGGAGCGCCTCGACGGCGCCGCTGATGATGGCCAGCTCCTGCTGCAGGAAGTTGCCGGCGAGCGGGATGCCGCGTCGCATCAGCACCTCGTTGGCGGTGCAGCAGATGCCGGCGACGTTGATCCCGGTGGCGCCCAGCTCGGCCGCCTGGGCGAGGAGCGCGGGGTCGGCGGCGGCATCGACGATCGCCTCGGCCAGCGCAGGCTCGTGCCCGTGGACGAGGATGTTCACCTGGTCGTGGCGCAGGACGCCGAGATTCATCTGGGCACGGATCGGCTTGGGCGTGCCGAACAGGACGTCCTGGAGGTCGGTGGCGACCATCGAGCCGCCCCAGCCGTCGGCCAGGGCACTGCGGATGCCGGACAGGATCAGGCTGCGGTACTCGGTGTCGACCCCCATGTTGGTCCGGTGCATGACCTCGACGACCTCGCGGTCGACGCCGCGGGGGGTGATGCCGAGCTTGCGCCAGTTCTCCTGCTGCCTGGCCGGCGCCCGGCTGACGAACGCCAGGGCTCCCTCCTGCTGGCCGAACTGGGCCAGGCACGCCTCGGCCACGCCCTCGGCGATCTGGTCCACGCTCCGGTCCTTGACCGGGATACCGAGCTCGCCGGCCAGGGTGCGCAGCTTGCGCTCGTCGCGCACGCCGTACCCGGGTGCCTCGCCCCGGGCGGCCTGGAGGAGAAGGTGGGCCACCGACCGGCCGTGGTCCGAGTGGGCCGCCGACCCGGCCGCCATGTCGCGCGCCAGGCGGCGGGAGGCGACCGTGTCGACGTTCGCGCCGCATACGCCGATCTGGGGCCGCTTGCTCCCGGGCAGGCCGAGGTTGCACGGCCCGAGATGGCAGACGGTGCAGCAGATGCCCAGCTCGCCGACCTTGCACTGGGTTCCCAGGGCGGCGTAGCGGTCCCAGATCGTGGCGATGCCCTGGGCCTTGGCCCGCTCGCGCATCTCCACGCTTGCCGGGTCCGTGCGGGACGGGGGCATCTTGGCCTCGCTCACGGTCTCACCTGCACCTTCGTCATGGCTACCAGGGCCTCGGTGAGCCGGGCGACCGCCGCGGGCAACGCGCCCTCGAGGTTGGTCACCGGTCGGCCGGCTCGTTCTGCTTCGATCACGTCGTCGCTGTAGGGGATGGTGCCGACGAGCTCGAGCCCGTCGAGTTGCGTGGCAAGATACTCCACGTCGGCCGGTCCCCGGACCCGGTTCCCGACCGCCAGCACACGTTCCACGCCGATCTCGCCCGCGAGGCGCCGGATGCGCCGGGCCGTCTCGATGCTGGCCCGGCTCGGATCGACCACCACCAGCATCGCGTCCACCTCGTGGGCGCTCCGCCGGCCGAGGTGTTCGAGGCCGGCTTCGAGGTCGATGATGACGGCCTCGTCCAGCTCCATCACGACGTGCTCCAGGAGCCGGCGCAGGAGCACGCTCTGCGGGCAGGCGCAGCCCGCGCCGCCATGGGTGATGCCCCCGGCCACGATCAGGTGGATGCCGTCATGGGTGACGGCGACGCGGCTCACCAGGTCGTCGACCCGGGGGTTCAGGCGGATGAGGCCGCCGCTGCCGCCGATCCGCTCCTCGATCTCGTCGCTCATCTCCAGGAGCGGGGTCACCGGCGCCGGGGGGAAGCCGAGGGCCGCGGCCAGGGTGGGGTTGGGGTCGGCGTCGATGACCGTGACGTGGTAGTCGCGTCGTTGCAGCTCCGCGGCCAGGAGGGCGGCGAGCGTGGTCTTCCCGGTCCCGCCCTTGCCCGAGACCGCGATCTTCATCGGCCGCCGCCGTGCCTACGCATACCCTGCACCTCGCCTGGTGAACAGGACGGATCGGCCCATGGGCCAGCGTCCGCACGAGCCCCGATCTCGGTCAAGTACCGGAGGACCCTGATAGGGTGCCAAATGTCACACGCCCACGCCGCCTGGTCGGCGCGGACGGATTGGCCGACGGCCTGGGCAGACCCGGCGATCCCGGGGCCGGCGAGCGCTGGGCGATGGTCGGCCCGGACGGGGCGGGCAAGTCGACCCTCCTCAGGGTCGCCGGCGCGCTCGCGCCGTCACGAGGTCGCCCGTGACTCGGCCGCGATCCGCCGGAGCACCGCCGGCAGGATCCCGCCCTGGCGGAGGTACTCGACCTCGATCGGGCCGTCGAGCCGGGCGATCGCCTCGAAGCGCGTCTCCCGCCCGCCGTCCGCCGGATCCGCGGTCGCCACGACGGTCACCCGGGCCCGCGGCTCCAGAGCGGCGATCCCCCGGATCGTGTACCGCTTCCGCCCGGTCAGGCCGAGCGAGGCCGCGCTCTCGCCGGGCAAGTGCTGGAGCGGGAGGATGCCCATCCCGACCAGGTTCGAGCGGTGGATCCGCTCGTAGCTCTCCGCGATCACCGCCCGCACGCCGAGCAGCCGCGTCCCCTTGGCTGCCCAGTCGCGCGAGGAGCCGGAGCCGTACTCCTTTCCGGCCAGGACGATGCACGGGACGCCCTCGGCGGCGTAGGCCATCGCGGCGTCGTAGATGAACGCCTCGGCGCCGTCGGGGAAGTGGCGCGTGTACGGCCCCTCCCTCGGCTCGACGAGCCGGTTGCGCAGCCGGATGTTGCCGAAGGTGCCCCGCATCATCACCTCGTGATGGCCGCGCCGAGCCCCGTACGAGTTGAAGTCGACGGGCGCCACGCCGTGCTCCTGGAGCCAGCTGCCCGCCGGCGACCAGGCCGGGATCGAGCCCGCCGGCGAGATGTGGTCCGTGGTCACCGAGTCGCCGAGCCAGGCGAGGACACGGGCGCCCGCGATGTCGGTGACCGGAGCCGGCTCCATGCCCATCCCCGCGAAGAAGGGGGGAAGGGCGACGTAGGTCGACGCCGGGTCCCAGGCGTAGCGATCGCCGTCGGGGATCGGCAGCGCCCGCCAGCGCTTGTCGCCCTCGAAGACCGACGCGTAGGTCGTCCGGAAGAGCTCGCCGTCGATCGCCCCCGCGATGACCTCGCGGATCTCCTCCGCGGAGGGCCAGAGGTCCGCGAGGAAGACGGGCTGGCCGTCGTCGGCGATCCCCAGCGGTTCGCGCGACAGGTTGACGTCGATCCGCCCGGCCAGGGCGAAGGCGACGACGAGGGGCGGCGAGGCGAGGTAGCTGGCCCGGGCGAGGGGATGGATCCGGCCCTCGAAATTTCGGTTGCCCGAGAGGACGGCCGTCGCGACGAGACCCTCCTCCTCGACCTGGTGGGCAACCGCCTCGTCGAGCGGTCCCGAGTTGCCGATGCAGGTCGTGCAGCCGTAGCCGGCCAGGGCGAAGCCGAGCGCCGCGAGGGGGGCGGACAGGCCGGCGCGCTCCAGGTAGGCGGTCACGGCCTTGGAGCCGGGCGCCAGCGACGTCTTCACGGTCGTCGGGACCCGCAGGCCCCGGGCGACCGCCTTCTGGGCCAGGAGGCCGGCCCCGATCATGACGGTCGGGTTCGAGGTGTTCGTGCACGAGGTGATGGCGGCGATGACGACGGAGCCGTTGCGGACCGTGCCGGGTGCCGCCGGAACGCCGGGCGCCGGGAGGATCCCCGGGTACGCCGCCTCGAAGCTGGCGCGGGTCTCCGGGAGCGGCACGCGATCCTGGGGGCGCCGCGGGCCGGCGAGGCTGGGCTCCACGGCGCCGAGGTCGAGCTCGACGACGTCGTCGAAGTCCGGGCCGGCGCCTGGTGCCCGCCAGAGGCCCTGCTCCTTCGCGTAGCGCTCCACGAGGCGCACCAGCTCCGCGGTCCGACCGGTGAGGCGCAGGTAGGCGAGGGTCTCGTCGTCGATCGGGAAGAGGGTCGCCGTCGCCCCGAACTCGGGGCTCATGTTGCTGATCGTCGCCCGGTCCGCCAGGGCGAGCCCCGCCAGGCCGTCGCCCGCGAACTCCACGAACGAGCCCACCACGCCGAGCTTTCGCAGCCGCTCGGTGACGACGAGGACGAGGTCGGTCGCCGTGGCGCCGCGCGGCATCTCGCCGGAGAGGCGGACGCCGACGACGCGCGGCAGCGGCTGGTAGAGGGGCTGGCCGAGGAGGACCGCCTCGGCCTCGATCCCTCCGACGCCGTACCCCAGGACGCCCAGGGCGTTGACCATTGTCGTGTGGGAGTCGGTCCCGACGAGCGTGTCGGGGAAGGCGACCGGGCCGCCGTCGACCTCCGCGGTGGTGACGACCGTGGCCAGGAACTCGAGGTTCACCTGGTGGACGATCCCGGTGCCCGGCGGGACGACCCGCAGGCCCCGGAAGGCGCGCTGCGCCCAGCGCAGGAGCTGGTAGCGCTCGCCGTTTCGCTCGTACTCGCGGGCGACGTTGAAGGCGAAGGCGTCGGCCGTCCCGAAGCGGTCGACCTGGACCGAGTGGTCGATCACGAGGTCGGCCGGGACGAGGGGATTCACGCGGGCGGGGTCGCCGCCCAGCTCGGCCATCGCGTCGCGCATCGCCGCGAGGTCCACGACCGCCGGGACGCCGGTGAAGTCCTGGAGGATGACCCGGGCGGGCATGAACGGGATCTCGGCTGCGACGCCGGACGCGGGGCGCCAGCCGGCGAGGAGGCGCACGTCGGCCTCGCCCACGACGCCGCTGCCCGCGTGGCGGAGGACGTTCTCGAGGAGGATCTTCACGGTGACCGGCATCCGCCCGAGGTCCGGGCCGCCGTCGAGCGCAGCGAGGCGGTAGCAGTCGGGGAGGCCGGGGCCGAGGCTGGCTCGGGCACCCATCGGATCGCGGGTCGGCACGGGTGATCCTCGCTGGCTCGGGGCGGCGGGCGGGCCGCCGGTGGCGCTACGCTGTCGCCCCAAGAGTAGCGTGGAGGGCGACATGCGATCGTGGCGCAGGGAGCCGGCAGCGCCGCCCCCGGGCGACCCGGCGACGATGGAGGAGGTCCGGCGACGCGCGGCCGCCGGCGCGGGGCCGCTGCCGCCGGGGGCCCACCGCCACGGGGACGAGGTCCACCTCGAGGCGCACGTCCACCCGCACGTGGGGCCCGCCGACGACGGACGCCCCGTGATCGGGATCGTCGGCGCCGGCGCCGTGGGGACGGCCCTCGGGGTCGCCCTCAGCCGCGCCGGCTGGCAGGTCGGCGCGGTCGCGAGCCGCGATCCGGAGCGCCGGGCCCGGTTCCGGTCGCTGGTGCCCGGGTCGCGGGCGTTCCCCGAGGCGGCCGCGATCCTCGACGAGTGCCACCTCGTGATCCTCGCCGTGCCGGACGACGCGCTCGCCGGGGTCGCCCGGACGCTGCACCTCTACTCCGGCCAGGCGATCGTCCACACCAGCGGACTCCACGGCGCCGACGTCCTCGCGCCGGCGCTGGCCGCGGGCACGAGCGCCGGCTCCTTCCATCCGCTCGTGGCCTTCGCCGACCTGGACCGGGCGCTGGCCGCCCTCCCCGGGGCCACCGTCGCCATCGAGGGAGACGAGGCGCTGCTCGACCTTCTCGCGGAGATGGCGACCTCGCTCGGCGCGGCACCGGTCCGCCTGGCACCGGACTCCAAGGCCGCCTACCACGCCGCCGCCGTCCTCGCCGCCGGCGGCCTCACGGCGCTCCTCGACGTCGTGGCCGCCGTCGCCGCGCCGACCGGCCTTGACGAGGCGGGCGCCCTCGCCGTCTACGGCCCGCTCGCCGCGCAGGCCCTCGCCAACGCGCGAGCGCTGGGAACAGGCCCCTCCCTGACCGGACCGGCCGTCCGCGGCGATGTCGGCACGATCGAGGCCCACCTCGCGGCGGTCGCCGGGGCGGGGGAGGAGGCGGTCGACGTCTACCGCGCCCTCGGCCGACGCCAGGTGACCCTCGCCGAGAGGCGGCGCGGCCTCGCACCGGAAGCAGCGGCCCGGCTGCGCGCGGCGTTCACAAAGTCCCGGTAACGCGGTACGATCTGGCCATGCAGCGCAGCATCGCGGCCCGTTACGCCGCCCGTCCCGTCGCCCGCTTCGCGACCGTCCCGCCCCGGGCGCGCGGGTCCCGCCTTGGCCTGGATCGTCACGTCCGCTTCCGTGCGGCCGCGGACCGCCCCACGCTCCTCCGGCGACCGGAGCTGGGCCCCGTCGCCCTCGTGCGCTCGGAGTGGCGGGCGGTGGCGCCCGTCCCGGAGCACCGGTCGTCCGCCGGCCTCGCGGGCCCGCACGTGCCCGTCCGCTGGGCGAAGCTCGGCGGCTTCGAGTGGCTCGCCACGAACGTCTACGACAAGAACGG
>CAZVPS010000018.1:0-18349 GCA_964629105.1 uncultured Anaerolineaceae bacterium | reverse complement strand
AGGCGGTAGTAGCGGCGCGTCCCCTGGGGGCGCTCCTGGACCAGCCCGGCCGCCTTCAGCACTCCGAGGTGCTGGGAGACCGCGGGCCGGCTGACGGGGAGGTCCGCGGCCAGGTCGCCGACGGTCCGCTCGCCGTCGCGGAGGCCCTCCACGATGGCCCGCCGCGTGGCGTCGCCGAGGGCTTCGAAGGGGTCGATCGCCGCTCCGTAAGCGTTCACGAACCGCAATCTGCGGCTCGGAGGCGGTCGTGTCAAGCCCCCCGGTCCGCTCTGTGGACCCCCCCGGTCCGTTCGTGTCAAGCCCCCCGGTCCGTTCGGCCCTCCCGCGCGGGCCGTTGAACCCCGGCACGGGCGGCACGCGGGCACCTATGCTGCGCGCGTGGCCCCTGATCTCGTCCACGCCGGTCGCCGCGTTCCGCTCGTCCCGGGCAGGACGCTCTTCGACGCTGCCGACGAGCTGGCGATGGTCGTCCCGGCCTCGTGCCGGCGGTCCGGCCGCTGCCATGAGTGCGTCGTGGAGATCCTCCGGGGCGGGGACGCGCTGACGCCCCCGGAGGAGCAGGAGGCGTTCCTCCGCCCGGGCTACCGGCTCGCCTGCCGGGCGACCGTGGCCCGCGAGCCGGCCGAGAGCGATCTCGAGTTCGTCGTCCTGCGCCGCCACCTCAAGATCCTCCTGCCGCCGTCCGGTCCGCCCCTCGAGGTCGATCCGGCGATCACCGTCCGGGACGGCCGCGTCCGCTGGCACGACGAGGACGTGGGCGCGGAGCGGGAGCGCCTCCTCGGGATCGCGCTCGACGTCGGCACGACGACCGTCGTCCTCCAGGTTCTCGACCTCCGAACGGGCGAGCCGCTCGCCGTGGGCGCCTTCGAGAACCCCCAGCGCTTCGGCGGCAGCGACGTCATCGGCCGGATCTCCTACGAGGCGGAGCGGCCGGGGGAGCTGCGGCGGGCCCTGCGGCGAGCCCTCAACCACGAGCTGTCGCGGATCTACGCCGGGACCGGGATCGAGCGCCACGACGTCCTCGAGGTGGTCGTCGTGGGCAACACGACGATGCGCGATCTCTTCTTCGGCCTCGACGTCGGCCCGATCGGGCGCTCTCCCTTCCGGAGCGTGACGGAGGCACCCTGGCGGGCCGGCGCCGCATCGGACACGAGCGTCGTGCGGCTGGCCCACGAGCTCGGCGTCCTCGTCCACCCGCGGGCCCGGATCTGGGGCGCGCCGCTCATCGCCTGCCACGTCGGCGCCGACGCGGCCGCCGACCTCGTGCCGTCCGGGATGCTGGAGGCGGCCGATCCCGCAACGTCGGGCGGGCCGGCGATGCTCGTCGACGTCGGTACGAACACCGAGGTCGTGATCACCGACGGGCGGCGCGTCCTGGCGGCCTCGTGCCCGGCCGGCCCGGCCTTCGAGGGCGGCCTCGTCCGCTACGGGATGGCCGGCTCGGAGGGGGCCATCGAGGCGGCCCGCCACGACGGGGCCGGCTGGGTGGTGCGGACCATCGGCGACGTGGAGCCCGAGGGGATCTGCGGCTCCGGCCTCGTGGACGTGCTTGCCGAGCTCCGCCGCACCGGCGCGATGACCCCGACCGGGGCCTTCACGGGCGGCAGCCCGGACGTCGTCCTCGTCCCCGGACACGGGATCACGTTCTCGCGCGGCGACGCGGCCCAGCTGGCGCAGGCGAAGGCGGCCAACGCCGTGGGGATGCGTGTCCTCCTGCGCCGCCTCGGGCTGGCCCCGGGCGATCTCGCCGCCCTCCACCTGGCCGGCGGGTTCGCCTCGCACCTCGACGTCCCCAATGCCCAGCGGATCGGGTTCCTGCCCCCCGTCCCGGCCGACCGCGTCGTCCAGCAGGGCAACGCATCGGTCCGCGGCGCCGCCGCGCTCCTCCTCTCCCGGCGGGCCCGGGCCCGCCTCGACGCGTTCGTCGGCCGGATCGAGCACGTGGAGCTCGAGGCCGAGCCCGACTTCTTCGACCTGTTCGTGGACGGCCTCCGGTTCGACCCGCTGCCGTCCGTCGTGGCGGTATCGCCTGCATGACTGCCGCCGCCAAGCCCCGCGCCATGAGCTCGCAGGCCACCTGGGCGTGCGAATCGCATATGGACATCATCGCCCGCCGGATGGGCCGGGACCCAGCCGAGTTCCGGCTTACGAACCTGCTCCGTGACGGCGACGGATTCGCAACCGGCAGAACCATGCCGGATGTGCGTTTGGCGACCTGTCTGAGGGCGTGCGCCTGCCGGAGTGCCCGGCGCGGCCGGCGGAGACGAGACCGGCCGCCCCGGGGCATCGGCTATACTCGACCGGCGCCTCCACGGTTGCCGAGCCCCGCCGCGTGAGGAGGATCCAGCCCCGCACACGGGGACAGAGCGATTTCTGGAAAGCTCAGGAGGTGCGGTGGTCGAGATCCGCGCGAGGCGCGCCCCGGCCCAACCCATCGCCGCGGTCATGGTTGTCGGCGGTGGGATCGGGGGAATGCGCGCAGCGCTTGACCTGGCCGACGCGGGACTGAAGGTCTTCCTGGTCGAGCAGACGCCCTGCCTGGGCGGGCGCGTGGCGCAACTTGGCTACATGTTTCCACAACATGATTGCGTGCTCTGCCGGGGAACGCCAGATCACGGCTACGGCTGCACGCGCCCGTCCATCTCGCCAGCCTACATTCAGCACAACCAGCATCCCAACATCGAAATCCTGACGAATACGCGCGTCGTTGACGTGGCGGGCCAAGCCGGCGACTTCACGGTGTCGCTGCGCCAGGAGCCGCGTTACGTGGATGCCGGCCGGTGCATCAACTGTGGGTATTGCACTGCAGTCTGCCCGGTCGAACGGCCCGACGACTATCAGCAGGGAATGACCAGGCGCAAAGCTGCCTACAAGGTCGCGACGCGCGCGGCCCCGGATGCATATGTCATCGACCGGGGTCCTTATTGCGATGACTGCGGCGCTTGCGTCGAGGCGTGCCCCAGCGGCGCCATCGATCTCCAGGCGCAGGTCCGCCTGATGACCATCGAGGTCGGCGCAATTATCCTGGCGCTCGGGTTCCAGGCCTACGACCCCACCGAGCTCGAAGAACTGGGCTACGGCCGCTACCCCAACGTCCTGCACGCGCTCCAGTACGAGCGACTCGCCAGTCGGTCTGGCCCCACCGAAGGTGTGGTGACGCGCCCCTCGGATAACCGCCCGCCGCGTTCCATTGCCTGGCTGCAGTGCATTGGCTCGCGTGACCAGAGCCACGAATACTGCTCGTCGATCTGCTGCATGTATGCCACCAAGGAGGCGATGCTGGCCAAGCAGCGGCTCGGGGACGACGTCGAGTGCAGCCTGTTCATCATGGATGAACGCGCCTTCAACAAGCAGTACAGCACCTATTTCCGCACGGCCCGCGAGCGGTACGGCATCCGCTACCTTCGCTGCCGCGTATCGGCCGTGCGCGAGGACCCACGCACGCGCGACCTGGTGCTGCAGTACGCCGCGTCCGATGGGCAGGTGCGGCAGGAACGGTTTGACATGGTGGTGTTGGCCACCGGCCTCGAGCCGCCCGACGCGGCGGGCCAGCTGGCGGAGATGCTCAACATCAAGCTCAACGCGCACGGGTTCTGCGAAACCGACAAGTTCGCGCCGCTGCAAACCTCGCGGCCCGGCGTGTTCGTGTGCGGAGCCTTTGCGTCTCCGAAAGAGATTGCCGAGACCATCCTCGACGCCAGCGGCGCTGCCGCCGAGGTCATGCGCCTGCTCAACGAGCAGCTGGCCTCCCACCCCGTCACCCGCGAATGGCCGTTCCTGGCGACAGACAGCCTGCCGCCTGAGCGCGATGTGACCGGCGCCCCTCCTCGCGTCGGTCTGTTCGCGTGCGCCTGCGGTTCCACCATCAGTCAGTCGATTGATCTGCAGGCGCTGGTGCAGCAGGCCGCTGATTGGCCTGGCGTCGCGCTGGCGGAGGTGGTCGACTTCGCCTGCTTCCCCGAAGGGCTCGAACACATCGGCGCACGCATCGGCACTGCGGACCTGAACCGCGTCGTCGTCGCCGCCTGCAGCAACCGCACCCACGATCCGCTCTTCCAGCGGACCATGCGCCGTGCGGGCCTGAATCCCTTCCTGCTCGAGCTGGTGAACGTGCGTGACCAGTGCAGCCGCGTTCACCAGGGCCAGGGCGCGCTCGCTAATCGCAAGGCCCAGGAACTGGTCCGCATCGGGGTGGCGCGCGCCTGCGCCGCGCAGCCCGTGCACAAGCAACCGCACAAGCGCCGGCCGGCAGCCCTGGTCATCGGCGGCGGCGTGGCCGGCATGACCAGCGCCCTGGCTATCGCCGACTGCGGGTACGCTGTCCACCTGGTAGAGCGCACGCCGGTGCTGGGCGGCAATCTGGCGACGCTGTTCTACGTCGCCGAAGGGTATGACCCGCAACGCCTGCTCCGCGACCTGGTGAACCGTGTGCTCGCCCACCGGAACGTCACGGTGCATACCCGCACCGAGGTGGCAGCCCATGCCGGGCACATCGGGGACTTTCGCGCCGAGCTGCGGACGCGCCACGCCGATGGCTCGGTGGATGAGCTCCAGATCGAGCACGGCGTGACCATTGTGGCCACCGGCGGGCGGGAAACGCGCGAGCATCCGCTGCTCGACCTGCCCGGGGTGATCACCCAAGGAGAGCTGGAGCAGATCATCATTCATCGTCCAGCCCAGGTCGCGGCGCTCAAGGACGTCGTCATGATCCAGTGCGTCCGGCCGCCTGGCATGATCGAGTACTGCTCGCGCGTGTGCTGCACCAACACGATCAAGAACGCGATTCGGATCAAGCTGTTCAACCCTGCCTGTCGGGTGAGCGTGCTGTACAAGAACATCGTCACCTACGGATTCCGCGAGGCGTACTACACGGAAGCCCGCCGCCTGGGTGTAGTTTTCACCCGCTACACGGACGCGGAGCCGCCCGCGGTCACGGCAGAGGGGGGACGCTTGATGGTGCAGGTGCGCGATCTGGTCCTTGATCGCCAGCTCGCCCTGCCCGCCGACCTGGTGCCGCTGAGCATGGCGGTCGCGCCTTCGAATGGGATCGGCGCTCTGGCGAAGATGCTCCGGGTGCCGCTTACCAGCGAAGGCTTCTTCGAGGACGCGCAGCTGAAGCTGCGCCCGATGGATTTCACGCGCGAGGGCATCTTCCTGGCAGGTATGGCGCACTACCCCAAGTTCATCGAAGAGAGCATCAGCCATGCCCTGGCGGCAGCCGCGCGCGCCATCACCCTCCTGGCGCAGGAGACATTGCACCTGGGCGGCGTGGTCGCCCAGGTCGACCCGCAGAAGTGCGTCGGGTGCCTGACCTGCACGCGCACCTGCCCGTTCGCAATCCCGCAGGTGATTGCGCTGGCGGAGCGGCCCGGCGTCGGTGGGCTCGGCGGGGCGGCGTATGTCGACCCGGCGCAATGCCAGGGGTGCGGCACCTGCACGGGCGAATGTCCGGCCGGCGCCATCCAGCTGGTGCACTACACGGATGAACAGGTGATGCTCCCGGCGGCGGGTGGCCTGGGGCGCTGGCTGCCCGCCCTGGCGTCAGGCTCCGCCAACTGATGGGCACATCGTTCGAACCCGAGATCACTGCCTTCTACTGCCTGTACTGCGGTTACATGGCAGCCGATACAGCTGGCGCCCTGCAGCTCCAGTACCCGGCCAACGTGAAGTTCGTCCGCCTGCCGTGCACGGGCAAGACCGACATCCGGTATCTGTTGCAGGCCTTTGAGCAGGGGGCGGACGGGGTGTACGTGGTGGGCTGCCCCCTGGGCAACTGCCACCACGTGCGCGGCAACGAACGCGGGCGCGCGCGGGTCAAGCGCGCCCAGAAGATGCTGGATGAAATCGGTCTGGGCGCGGCCCGGTTGGACATGTTCTTCATGTCCGGCAGCCAGGCGCACGCTTTCGCGAACGCGGCCCAGACGATGACCGATCGCATACGGGCGCTGGGCCCGAACCCGTTCAAGGGCAGGGAGGCCGGCCTCGCGCCCGGGACCGGGGAGGCGGATGACGACGAAGCTGGGTTCCGCGATCGGCGGCCAGGCCCGACTCCGCCCGGCTTGGCCGGCCGTGCGCCGCTGATCGACTAGGCCATGGACCCCATTTCTGGAACCCCGGGCAATGGGCAAGCCATCGGCGCGGTGATGGTCGTCGGGGGCGGCATCGCCGGGATGCAGGCCTCCCTGGACCTGGCCGATCAGGGCTTCAAGGTCTATCTCGTCGAGTCCAAGTCCGCCATCGGCGGGCACATGGCGCAGCTCGACAAGACCTTCCCCACCAACGACTGCGCGATGTGCACCATCTCGCCCAAGCTGGTGGAAACTGGCCGCCACCTCAACATCGAGATCCTGACCAACGCCGAGGTCCTGGCCGTGGACGGGCAGGCGGGGAACTTCAGCGTGCGGCTGCGGCGCCGGCCGCGCTACATCGATCCGCTGAAGTGCGTGGGCTGCGGCGATTGCGAGAAGGTCTGTCCGATCCTCCTGCCCGACGAGTTCAACGAGGGTCTGGCGCCGCGCCGCGCCGTCTACCGCCTGTATCCGCAGGCGATCCCCGCCGCCTATGCCATCGAGAAGAAGGGCATCGCCCCCTGTCGCGACGCATGCCCCGCCGGCCAGCGCGCCCAGGGCTACATCGCCCTCATCCGTGAGGGCCGCTACGCGGACGCGCTGCGCGTCATCAAGGAGGACAACCCCTTCCCGGGCATCTGCGGGCGCATCTGCAATCACCGCTGCGAGCTGGCCTGCAATCGCGGCCTGGCGGACGAGCCGCTGAACATCCACGCGCTCAAGCGCTTCGTGGCCGACTGGGCGATGTCCCAGGAGCGCGAACCGCTGCCGGCTGTTCCCCAGACCCGGCCGCAGCGGGTGGCGGTCATCGGCGCCGGACCGTGCGGCCTGACCACGGCCAAAGACCTCGTCACGCTCGGTTACGGGGTGACGGTGTTCGAGGCCCTGCCCGTCGCGGGCGGGATGCTGCGCGTGGGCGTGCCGGAGTACCGCCTGCCCTCCGCCATCGTCGATCGGGAGGTGCAGGACATCCTGGACCTGGGCGTTGACCTGCGCCTCAACACGACCGTCCACGACCTGGACGATCTGTTCGCCCAGGGCTTCGAGGCAGTGCTGATCGCGGTCGGCGCACACGAGGGCAAGAAGCTGCCCATCCCCGGTGCGGATCTGCCCGAGGTGCTGGTGAACACGCAATTCCTGCGGGACGTGCGCCTGGCCGAGCTGGGTCAGGCCGCTGCCGCCAGCCGCGAACAGGTGGAGGGCAAGCAGGTCCTGGTCCTCGGCGGCGGCAATGTCGCCATCGACTGCGCCCGCACGGCGGTGCGCCTCGGAGCGCGGTCGGTGGCGCTGGCATGCCTCGAATCGCGCGCCCAGATGCCGGCCCATCCGTCGGAGATCAAAGAGGCGGAGGCGGAGGGGGTACGGCTCTACCCGGCTCGCTCCTTCCGACGCATCCGCGACGAGAGCGGGCACGTCTCGGGCGTGGAGTGCGTGGACGTCAGGTCCATGGAGTTCGACGCCGACGGCCAGCTGAAGCTCGAAACCGAGCCCGATACGGAGCACGTCATCGCCTGCGATACGGTCATCTTCTCCATCGGTCAGCGGGCCGGCCTGGCGTTTATTCCGGGCGACGCGGGTGTGGGCATCACGCGCCAGCAGACCATCGCCATCAACCCCAACACGTTCGCCGCCACGCGCCCCGGTGTGTTCGCGGCTGGCGACGCGACCACCGGCACAGCGTTCGTGATCGAAGCGGTGGCCGCCGGCCACAAAGTCTCGGCGACCATCCATCGGTACCTCTCGGGCCAGCCGCTCGAGCCGAAGCTTGCGCCCGACCTGCCGGTCGTCAAGATGGCGCCGGCGGACGTGCAAGCCAGAGTGCACGGCGGCGAAATCCGCCTGGCCCCGCGCGTGCCGATGCCGATGATCCCGGCCGGCCAGCGGCTCGGAAGTTTCGCCGAGGTCGAATGCGGCTACAGCGAAGCCCAGGCCCAGGCCGAGGCGACTCGCTGCCTGGCCTGCGGCGTGTGCGCGGAATGCCTGGCCTGCGTCTACGCCTGCGGAGCCAACGCGATCAACCATGACGAGGTGGAGCGCACCGAGACCTTTCCGGTCGGCGCCGTCATCCTCGCACCCGGCTATGAACCGTACCAGGCCGAGCTATCCGAGGAATTCGGCTTCGGGCGTTACCCCAACGTCGTCACGGCCCTGCAGTTCGAACGCCTGCTGTCCGCCTCCGGCCCCACGGCCGGCCACGTCCGCCGCCCGTCCGACGGTGCGCGCCCGCACAAGATCGCCTTCCTGCAGTGCGTCGGCTCACGCGATCAGACACACGACTACTGCTCGGCCGTGTGCTGCATGTACGCCGCCAAAGAAGCCGTCATGGCCAAAGAGCACGAGCCGGACACGGAAGTGCACATCTTCATGATGGATATGCGCGCCTTCAGCAAGGGCTACGAGGACTACTACCGGCGCGCCCAGCAGAGGTATGGCGTGCGCTATCACCGCGCCCGCATCTCGGGCCTGCGCGAGGAGCCGGGGACTCACCGCCTCCTGGTTCGCTGGCAGGCCGACGCGGAGGCCGCGGACGGCGGTCGGCCCACGCTCGTGGAGGAGCCGTTCGACCTGGTCGTGCTCTCGGTCGGCATGGAAATGTCGCCCGCCGTCCGGCGGCTGGGCCGTGAGCTGGGCATCGAACTGGACCCCTACGGCTTCTGCGCCACGGTGAGGTTTGATCCGCTCCAGACCTCGCGCCCGGGCATCTTTGCCGTCGGCCCTTTCCGTGAACCGAAGGATATCCCTGAAACGGTGGTGGATGCCTCCGGAGCGGCGGCTCAGGCGGCGGTCCTGCTGGCCTCGGTGCGTGGATCGCTGGCGCGCGAGCGGGCCTATCCGCCCGAGCGCGAGGTCGCAGGCGAGCCGCCTCGCGTGGGGGTGTTCGTCTGTCATTGCGGCTCGAACATCGGCGGCTTCCTCGACGTGCCGGCCGTGACGGACTACGCCCGCGATCTGCCGCACGTGGCGCACGCTGAGCACATGCTCTACGCCTGCTCGCAGGACTCCATTGTGCGGATCACCGAGCGGGTGAAGGAGCTGGGCCTCAACCGCGTCGTCGTCGCCAGCTGCACGCCACTCACGCACGAGCCGCTGTTCCAGGATTCCATCCGGGCTGCGGGCCTCAACCCCTACCTGTTTGAGATGGCGAACATCCGCAACCAGTGCTCGTGGGTGCACTCTCATGACTGGGCTGCGGCGACCGCCAAGGCCCAGGAACTGGTGCGCATGGCCGCCGCCCGCGTCGCCTCCCTCGAGCCCCTGCAGACGATGCCCGTGAACATCGAGCACTCGGCGCTGGTCATCGGCGGCGGCCCGGCCGGCATGACGGCTGCGCTCGCCCTGGCGGGACAGGGCTTCCCGGTACACCTGGTCGAGCGCGAGGCGCAATTGGGCGGGAACCTGCGGAACATCTTCTACACCGCCGACGACGCAGCCGACCCACAGGCCTTCCTGCAAGAGACGGTCGACCGGGTTCGCCAGGATCCGTTGATCCATGCGCATCTCGACGCCGAACTGGTGGACACGGCGGGCTTCGTCGGCAACTTCACCAGCCGCCTGAGCGACGGCACCGAGATCCGGCACGGCGTCACCCTCGTCGCCACCGGCGGCCAGGAGTACCGCGGCGACGAGTATCTCTACGGCGCCGACCCGCGCATCCTTACCCAGCAGCAGTTCGAGGCCCTGCTGGCCGGACCGCCGGCCGATCGCCCCTGGCCTGAATCGGTGGTCATGATCCAGTGCGTGGGCCCGGCGGAGCGCTACTGCGGCCGCATCTGCTGTGCCATGGCGTTCAAGAACGCCCTGCGACTGAAAGCCCTCCATCCCGCGGCCCAGGTGACCATCCTGTACCGCGACATTCGCGTCTACGGCTTTGGCGAGCGGCTGTACACCGAGGCACGGCGGCAGGGCGTACGCCTCGTCCGTTACGACTTCGACCGCAAGCCTTCCGTGCAGATCGCCAACCCCGACCTGCGCGGGCGTGCCGACCCTGCTGTCGCGGCCGCCGGTCGCCAGCCAGCCGGCCTCCTGGTTCGGGCCTGGGACTCCGTCCTGGGCCGTGAGCTGGAGCTGCGCCCCGACCTGCTGGTGTTGAGCACGCCCCTGGTGCCCTCCGCCGGCGCGAGAGAGCTGGGGTCGAAACTCAAGGTGCCCGCGGACGCTGACGGTTTCTTCCTGGAGGCGCACGTCAAGCTTCGCCCGGTGGACTTCGCTTCGGAGGGGTTGTTCCTGGCAGGCGCTGCCCATTATCCGAAGTTGCTGGAGGAGACCATTGTGCAGGCGCAGGCCGCGGCCTCGCGGGCAGCCACGATCCTGGCCCGCCCGGCCCTCGCCGCCGGTGGCGCGGTGGCCGTGGTTGAACCATCCAGGTGCACCGGCTGCCTCACCTGCGTCCGCATCTGTCCGTACGGCGTCCCACGGATGATGACGAACATCGCCGGGGTGGGGAACATTGCCGGCGCGGCTCACATCGAGGCGGTTATCTGTCAGGGCTGCGGCATCTGCGCCTCGGAGTGCCCCGCCAAGGCGATCCACGTGCTGCACTACCGCGATGACCAGGTGATGGCGACGGTGGGCGCGTTGCTGGAAAGCGTTGGGGTGACATAGGAATGCCCGACGCCCGCAGCCAGCCCCCTGAACAGCTGGGCGACCTGCAATTGAACATCCTCGCCTTTTGCTGCCACTACTGCGCCTATGCCGCCGCGGACCTGGCGGGCTCGCTGCGCCTGCAGTACCCGCCCAGCGTGCGCGTGGTGAAGCTGCCCTGCACCGGCAAGCTGGACGTGCTGCTGGTGCTGGGCGCGCTCGAGAACGGCGCGGACGGCGTGATGGTCGCCGGCTGCCTGGAGGGCGATTGCCACTATCAGCACGGCAACCTGAGCGCCAAACGGCGCGTCGGCTACGTGCAGGCCCTGCTGACGGAGATCGGGCTTGAACCAGAGCGCGTGCGCATGTTCAACATGTCTTCCGCGATGGGCCAGCGTTGGGCGGAAGCGGTCACCGCGATGGATGGGCAGATTCGCGCCCTGGGCCCCAGCCCGCTGCGCCGGCCCACCGACGATCTGGACGCCGAGCGGCGCTGAGCCAACGATGAAAGACCGGCGATGACACCGCAGCATGCGACGAGGGTTGAAGGCCCCATCACCCTGCGCGATGGAACCTCCATGGTGCTGCGCCCTATGACCTTGATCCGCGCGCTGATCGCCTTGGCCCGTGCGTGCAGCCAACCTGCGACGAATTCGGCGTGCTCACGAAGGAGTGAATCATGATCGTGGCGGAGCAAAAGCCCCTCGGCGAGATCAAAGGCCTGCTGGGTGAGGCCCGGAAGGTCCTGATCGTCGGCTGCGGCACGTGCGTCACGGTCTGCTTCGCCGGCGGCGAGAGGGAGGCGAGCGTGCTCAGCTCGCTGCTGCGCATGTCCTCCAAGCTTGACGGCGCCTCCACGACCGCGACCGACGTCACGGTGCAGCGGCAGTGCGAGTGGGAGTACCTGGACGCGATCCGCGAGCGCGTGGCCGACGCCGATGTCGTGCTCTCCCTCGGTTGCGGCGTGGGCGTGCAGGCGCTGGCCGAGCACTACCCGGAAGCAGTCGTGGTCCCCGGCCTGAACACCAAGTTCATGGGCTTGCCGTTGGAGCAGGGGGTCTGGGCCGAGCGCTGCGCGGCCTGCGGCGAGTGCCTGCTCGGCATGACCGGTGGCATCTGCCCGATCGCGCGTTGCGCCAAGCAACTGCTCAATGGACCGTGCGGCGGATCTTCACACGGCAAGTGCGAGATCGATCCGGAGATCGACTGCGCCTGGCAGCTGATTCACGACAAGCTGGAGGCCCAGGGGCGACTCAACCTGATCATGGAGATCACCCCGCCCAAGGACTGGCGCACGAGCCGGGATGGCGGTCCGCGCAGGATCGTGCGCGAGGACCTCAAGCTGCCCACGCCGGCCACAGCGGAAGCGTGAGGGAGGCGGGCGATGAGCGAACCCAACGGCTATAGATCCGGAAGCAACCTGGAACGGGTGCTCCGGTCCGGCGCCTTCGCCGTGACCGCCGAGCTCGGACCTCCCAAGAATGCGGATGCCGAGGTGATCCGCCAGAAGGCTGCGCTGCTCAAAGGATGGGTGGATGCGGCCAACATCACCGACAACCAGACGGCGATCGTGCGCATGTCGTCCATCGGCGCCGGGGCACTCGCGCTGCAGGCGGGCCTCGAGCCGGTGATGCAGATGACGTGCCGCGACCGGAATCGGCTGGGGATGCAGTCCGATCTGCTGGGCGCCTACGCGCTCGGCCTGCGCAACATCCTGTGCCTGACGGGCGATCACCAGACGTTTGGCAACCACCCCCAGGCGAAGAACGTCCATGACCTGGATTCGGTGCAGTTGGTGCAGATGGTCGTCGGCCTGCGGGATGAGCGCCGCTTCCAGTGCGGCGAAGAGATCAAGGGCGTCCATCCCCAGTTCTTCGTGGGCGCGGCCGAGAACCCATTTGGGGATCCGTTCGAGTGGCGGCCGCTGCGGCTGGGCAAGAAAGCCCGGGCCGGCGCGGACTTCATCCAGACCCAGATGGTCTACAACGTGCCGAAGTTCCGCGAGTTCATGCGGCGTGTGGTCGACCTGGGGATCCACCAGCAGACCTACATCCTGGCCGGGGTCGGCCCCCTCAAGACGCCCGGCGCCGCCAAGTACATGCGCGACCAGGTGCCCGGCATGGACGTGCCCGATGAGATCGTCGAACGCATGGAAGCGGCGGGCCGGGGCATCGAGGACAAGGTGGCCAGGGCGGCGGCGTGGCGCGCTGAAGGCATCCGCATCTGTCTCGACCTGATTCACCAGATGCAGGAGATCGAAGGCGTGGCGGGCGTGCACATCATGGCGATCGAGTGGGAAGAGGCGGTCAAGCCGATCGTGGAGGGCGCCGGTCTATCCCCGCGGCCCAAGGTTGTCGAGCTCGGGACGTCCACCTAGGAGGCGAACGATGACCGACCAGGGACCCGCTGGGCAGACGCCGGTCAACGCCGACTTGGCGCAACGCGTGCTGAGTGAGGTCGGGCAGAACGTCTACCTGTGCTACCAGTGCGACAAGTGCACCAGCGGGTGCCCGGTTGCCGAGTTCTTTGACTGGCAGCCGAATCAGATCATGCGGGCGCTGCAATTGGGGGACGCCGACATCGCCCTCCGTTCGGAGACCCCATGGCTGTGTGCCTCGTGCCAGACCTGCACCACGCGCTGCCCGCAGGGGCTGGACGTTACGGCGATCATGGAATTCCTGACGCGCGAGGCGCTCGCGCGTGGCCTGAAGCCCGCCGTGCCCGAGGTCGCGATGTTCAACCAGGCCTTCCTGCGCGAGGTACGGCTGTGGCGCCGGGCGTACGAATTGGGCCTGATGGCCGAAATGAAGCTGCGTACGGGCCGCCTCACCCAGGATCTGGACCTGGGCCTCAAGATGATGCGCAAGCGCAAGCTGGCGCTCCTCCCGCGCTCGACGGCTTCCCCGCGTCGGCCCAAACCGGTTCGCGGCGCCTCCCAGGCGGTCGCCTATTACCCCGGCTGCTCGCTGCATTCGACGGCGACGGAATTCGATGTTTCGGCGCGCGCTGTCGCCGAAGCATTGGGCCTGGTCCTGATTGAGCCCAAAGGCTGGGGATGCTGCGGCAGTTCGGCCGCCCATCGCGCCGATCCGGAGGCCGGGCTGCGCCTGCCGCTGGAAAACCTGGCGCTGGTCGAGCAGAGCGGCTTCAGCGAGGTGACCATGCCGTGCGCGGCCTGTTTCAACCGCCACAAGACCGCGCAGCACGAAACCCGCCACGACCAGGACGACATGGCCGCCGGCCGCGGCGCGCCGGGCGGCGCGGGCCAGGCTGGCGTGCGCGTCAGCACTTTCATCGATACGATCACCCGGCATGTCGGGCCGCAGGTGATCGCCGAGAAGGTGAAGCGCCCGCTGACCGGGCTGCGCGCCGTGTGTTACTACGGCTGCCTGCTGACGCGCCCGCCCCAGGTGACCGAGGCGCAACACCCCGAGAACCCGACCGACATGGACCGGCTGATGACGGCCGTCGGCATCGAGGTGCTGGACTGGTCGTACAAGACCGCCTGCTGCGGCGCGGCCCACTCGCTGACGCGTCCGGACATCGTCCTGCGGCTGAGCGGCAACCTGATCGAGCAGGCGCAGGCGGCGGGCGCCGAGGTGGTCGTGGTCGCCTGCCCGCTTTGCCACCTCAACCTGGATGCGCGCCAGTTCCAGATGGCCTTGGCAGAGCCGTTGCCGGTGCTTTACTTCACCCAGTTGATGGCCCTGGCGCTGGGCTTGCCCGACAAGGCTGCCTTGCATAAGAACCTGGTGGATCCACGCCCGCTGATGCGCAAGAAGGGCTTTCTCGAGCTACACCCATGAAGCCCGTGGCCCGCTAACGGCACGCCCGGGGCCACGGCAGAAAGCGCACGCTGACCGGCGCGACAATGGCATGTCGCGCGCCGCCGCCGAGGCAGCGGCCGCCGCCGCGACTTCTCCCGCCGCCCAACCCGCCGCCCAACCCGCCGCCCAAGCCGCCGCCGAAGCGTCGAAGGAGATCCCGGCATGACCGACACCGTCCGCGGCCCCTTCATCGTCATCGGCGAGAACATCCACGCCACGCGCGTTCTGCTCCGGAGCGGCGCCCGGGTCGCGTCGCTGCCCGACGGCCGGCCGGCGCTCCCCTTCACCGACGACGAGGGCACCGAGCGGCTCCTGCCGGTCCCCGACGCGGCGATCGACGGGGCCGGAGCGAGGCAGAAGGTCAAGCACGTCAAGGCGGCAGTGCTCGCCGGGCTGGCCGGCGCCGCCGACGCCGCGCTTGGCCGCGGCTACGTCCGCTTCCTGGCCCGCCGCCAGGTGGAGGCCGGGGCCGACTACCTGGACCTCAACGTGGACGAGGCCAGCAACGACGTGGACGGGCGCGTCGCGGCGATCCGCTGGCTCGTCGGCGCGGTGGAGGACGCCACCCCGGCAGCGCTCGCGCTCGACTCGTCGGCGCCGGAGGTCCTCCGCGCGGGCCTCGCCGCGGCCGCCCGGTCGGCCGGGGCCCCGCTCCTGAACTCGGCGTCCCTCGAGCGGCTCGACGTCCTGGACCTGGCCGCGGCCGAAGGATGCTCCGTGGTCCTGGGCGCCAGCGGCGAGCACGGGATGCCGGCCTCGGCGGCGGAGCGGGTGGCGAACGCGACCCGGATCGTCGAGGAGGCGACGCGCCGCGGGATGGCCCTCGGCGCTCTGCACGTGGACCCGCTGGTCCTGCCGGTCGCCGTGGAGCCGGAGGTCGGCGCCTGGTTCCTCGACGCGGTGCGGACGCTGCGGACGACGTATGGGCCCACGATCCACCTCACGGGCGGCCTCTCCAACGTGAGCTTCGGCCTGCCGCTCCGCAAGCTCCTCAATGACGTCTTCATCGATCTGGCGGCCGAGGCGGGCGCCGACAGCGGGATCATCGATCCAGTGGCGAGCGACCCGCGCCTGATCTTCACCCGGGACCGCGCGGGCCGGGCCCAGGCGCTCGCGGTGGACCTCCTGACCGGGCGCGACGCGTTCGGGATGGAGTTCCTCACCGCCTACCGTGCCGGCGAGCTCGCCTGAGACGCACCACCTCGACACCGCACGACCGACCCACGAACCGACGACGAGAAGGAGCACCCTCATGGCGGATCTGGAGTCCCTCGCGGCTGCGATCGAGGCGGGCGACCGGGCCACGGCGACGGCGATCACCCGGGAAGCGGTCGCCGAGGGGATGGACCCGAAGACTGTCCTCGACGCCATGACCGCGGCGATGGAGGTGATCGGGCGGAAGTTCCAGTGCAACGAGATCTACGTCCCCGAGATGCTCATCAGCGCCCGGGCGATGAAGGAGGCGACGGCGATCCTCGAACCCGTCCTCGTGGCCGCCGGCATCCACCCCGAGCACACGGCGGTGATCGGGACGATCAAGGGCGACCTCCACGACATCGGCAAGAACCTCGTCGGGATGATGTGGAAGGGCGCCAACATCGCGGTCGTGGACCTGGGCACGAACGTGAGCCCCGAGGCGTTCGTCGCGGCGGCGAAGGAGCACGGCGCGACGCTCGTCGGGGTGTCGGCCCTCCTGACGACGACCATGGTCGGCATGAAGGACGTGGTGGCCGCCGTCCGGGCCGCCGATCTCCTCGACGTCAAGGTGATCGTCGGCGGGGCCCCCGTCACGGCCGAATACGCGGCCTCGATCGGCGCCGACGGCTACGCCCCCGACGCCGGCAGCGCGGTCGAGGTGGCCAAGACGGCCGTCGGCATGGCGTAGGCCGGCGGGCGCCGCGGGCGCCAGGGAGCGGTGCCGCCGCCCCTGCGCTGGCCGGCCCCAGTCCATTCACGGTTTTCGCGACGAGCACGCTGGGCTTGAGGCACGGGAGCCGTCCACGCCGCATTCCGCGCGCCGAGCGGAGCGTGGTCGAGCTCGTTTCCTTGCATGACGCGAACGGGCGCGATGGAATCAGGCCGACAGGCGGGTGCCGCGGCACCGGCTCCCGGCACCGGCCCCCGACCGCTCGGCCCGGGCACGCCGCCCGCCCCTGCTCACCGTCGCTCGCCGTTCGCGAAGTCGGCGTAGTTGCGATACGGCGGCACCACTCTCCGCGCGTCGACGGCCGTCGCCCGAAGCCACGCCCGCCGGCGGCTGGCCGGATCGATCCCCGCCAGGCCGAAACCCTCGGAGAGCGGCACCCCGGGATCGTCAATCCACGCCCTCAGCTGGGCGGCCCGCACCGGAAACGCTGCCTCTACGAGCTGGCGGTTCTCGCGGAGACGAGTCACCACGTCGTCGGAGTCGAGCACCGTCAGAATCGGGACGACGCGGGCTGGCTTCCACCCCAAGGAACGCGCCGCATCCCAGGCGTGGTTGGCGTACCAGCGCAACGCTCGGATGATCGCCCCGGCGTCGTGGATCTCGGACTTCGTCTCGTCGCAGATGAGCGCCCGGTCGGCGGGTCGAAAGGCCATCACGTCGACGAAGCCGTGGATCCGCCCCTGGCTCACCTCGACCTCGAGCGCGGTCTCCCAGCCGAGCGCAGCCAGGCGACCGGCGAGGTGGCCGCACAGCCGGGCGTGGACTGCGTCCCGCTGGGAGCCGTCCGTCAACACGGTCGGACCCTCGAGGAGGAGCCTGGCGTCGACGCCCAGCGTCTCGAGCACGGAGCAGATCGCCCGGATCCCAACGTGTTGCACGGCACCGGCCTCGATGCGCGACACGACCGACGCCGACACGCCTGCACGGCGAGCCACCTCGGCCTTCGACCATCCAAGCGCAGTCCGCCCGCCGCCGACCGAGGTGGAGATCAGCGCGGCAAGACGGCGCTCCATCTCCCGCGTCAGGCGCGGCTGACCGCTCATGCACGAAGCATGCCGAGCGGCGCTTACCGCGCCCTTATCTGCCGACGCGCGAGGGGGGCCCAGATCCTCTGGGTGCCGGCCGCGATCCATGCACGGTTTCCCCGGCGAGCACGCTGGGCTTGAACCGCCGCTGGCTTCCGCGCCCCATCCCGGGCGTCGAACGGAGCGTGGTCGGGCGCGTTTCCATGCACGGCCCCGGCCGGCGCAATGGCCAGGAGCCGCCCCGGCCCCCCAGCGGCTCAGTCCGCGGGCTCGGCCCGGATCACGGCCTCGTCATAGGACATCGCCAGGCGCTCCCCGGGCTGAAGGACGAGGAAGTCCTCGGGGCCCCAGTCGCCGTCGATCAGGCGGCGCACGAGGATCAGCTCGCCGGCCAGCTTCTCGAAGGTCCAGCCGCGTCGCTCGGCGTCGTCGCGCGCGTGCGCCTCGACGGCGGCCGTCCCCCGCGGATCGGCGACCGCCATGTCGACGAACGCCGCCCGGTCGTAGTGCGAGCGCCAGCCACCCAGCGCCTCCATCAGGTAGGCGGCGTTGTCCTCGCCGTACTTCGCCACGTACTCCGCGTACGTGGTGCGCGCGGCGGCGTCGGAGACGGCCCCCATCCCGGCGAACGCGCCCCCATCGTCGGATCGCTCGACGAAGTCCTGCACGTACCAGTAGGTGCCGGGGTGGCCCGTGAACTCGGCGGTGTACCGGTCGCGGGAGCCCAGGAAGAGCGTGATGCAGTCGTGCGCCCGGGGCACCACGAGCGGGATCGACCCCGCCCGCAGCCCGGCGGTCGCGGCCCCGCAGAGGCCGTAGACGAGGACGATCGCGTCGTACGGGGCGCCGGCCGGATCGGGCGCGCCGGCCGAGCCGGGCGCACCGCCCGCGCCCACCGCGCCGGCAGCGTCAATCTCCCCC